>JAJRPR010000198.1 GCA_024280655.1 Alphaproteobacteria bacterium
TATGTGCGCCTTTCTCGTCTAAATATTTCAATAGATGCTTCCATATATCCGCTTGGCTCTTGCACCATGAAGCATAATCCTCGCCTAAATGAGCAAATGGCACGCCTAAATGGCTTTGCTAATATTCACCCATTGCAACCAACTAATACGGTTCAGGGTGCGCTTGGAATGATTGAGCAACTTGCTGACTGGCTCATGAAACTAACCAACACTCCAGCAATTTCTATGTCACCAAAAGCTGGGGCGCATGGCGAATTATGCGGCATGATGGCGATTAAAGCAGCCCACGAAGCTAGCGGACAAAGCGAGCGCAATATCGTGCTTGTGCCAGAAAGTGCGCACGGCACAAATCCTGCAACTGCCGCCTTTCTTGGCTATCAAGTGCGCTCAATTAAAGCCAATGAAAATGGCACGGTTGATGTTGAAGCAGTGATTGAAGCAATGGATAAAAATGTTGCCGCCATAATGCTAACCAATCCAAATACCTGCGGTCTGTTTGAGCCAGATATTATAAAAATCGCTGATGCTATTCACGATGCAGGGGCATATTTTTATTGTGATGGCGCAAATTTTAACGCCATTATGGGGATAGTTTGCCCCGGTGATTTAGGCATAGATGCCATGCACATAAATTTGCACAAAACTTTCTCAACCCCACATGGCGGCGGTGGGCCCGGAGCAGGGCCAGTTGTGCTTTCAAAAGCACTAGCCCCGTTTGCCCCAGTTCCATTCATTAAAAAACATGGTGATAATATTACACTTGTCGAGCATGTTGAGGACAGCCAATCGTTCGGCCGCCTAACCGCTTTTCATGGACAAATAGGCATGTTTATCCGATCGCTTTCTTTCATTCTTTCGCACGGAATTGATGGCATTGAGCAGGTAGCAAAAGATGCGGTGCTTAACGCCAATTATGTTAAGGTAAAATTAGAGGGCGAGTTCTCATTGCCATTTGGCAATCAGCACACGATGCATGAAGTTTTGTTTGATGATAGTTTTTTAGCAGGAACGGGCGTAACAACGCTTGATTTTGCCAAAGCAATGATTGATGAGGGCTTCCACCCTATGACCATGTATTTCCCATTGGTGGTACAGGGGGCAATGTTAATCGAGCCAACCGAATCTGAATCTAAATATTCGCTTGATAATTTTTGTCAAAAAATGCTTGAGCTAGCAAAAGACGCAAAAGCAGGCAATATTGAACGCTTTACCAACGCACCAATGCGTGCGCCACGCAATCGTATTGATGAAACATTAGCGGCAAGAAAGCCAATATTAAAATGGGTGAAAAGCGAATAATCTTAAGGTTGCACTATCACTCGACCCATAATTTCACCCTTTAATATACGCTTGCCATATTCAGGTAATTGATCGAGCGCCACCTCACTAACTAAAGGTGCGTATTTATCTTGATCAAAATTTTGCGCTAATTCGTTCCATGCTTTTTGGCGTTTTTCAAATGATGCCATAACGCTATCAATACCATATAGATTTACGCCCCGAATGATAAATGGTATGACCGAAGCATTCCACGTCGCCCCGCCTGCTAATCCAATTAGCGCAACACCAGCACCAGATTTAACTGCCTTGAGAATATTGCCCAAGCTCTCCCCACCAACACTATCAATCACCCCTGCCCATCGCGTGCTTTCAAGCACTCGCTTGCTAGGCTCAGCTAAATCTGAGCGATCCATAATAACACTTGCACCAAGCATTTTTAACATGGCTTTAGTTTCTTCTCTACCAGTAACGCCAACCACTTCATAATTTTCATTAGCCAATAACAATGTAGCAATAGAGCCAACTCCGCCCCCCGCACCAGTCACTAATATTTCGCCATTCGTGGGTTTAAGCCCATTTTCTTTAAGGCGAGAAATAGCTAATTGTGCCGTAAGGCCAGCCGTGCCAATCACCATAGCATCACGTGTTGACATGCTCTTAGGTAGTGGCACTAAATAATCACCCTCAACTCTTGCCAATTCAGCATATCCGCCAAAGCGATTTTCACCAACTCGCCAACCAGTAAGAATTACCTTATCGCCCTCTTTATAGCGCTCATCAGAACTAGATTGCACCACACCTGAAAAATCAATCCCTGCCACATGCGGATAATTACGCACCAATCCACCAGCTCCATTTAGACAAAGACCATCTTTATAATTTAGCCCCGCCCATTCAACTTTTACTAAAACATTTCCAGCGGGCAAATCACTCTCATCAAGCATTTTAATTGATGAGATAACCCTACCCTCCTCATTTTTTTCACTTAGTAGTGCAGAAAATTTCATAAACTTATTCCTCCTTTGTTAGTGGTATTTTTACACGAAAACATGCGCCACTACTATTAGTTTCGATTAATTCCAAGCTACCGTTCATTTTATCAATAATCTCACGAGAAATTGCCAATCCAAGCCCCAACCCTCCATCATCACCTCCCCGAGTTCGTCGCCCACGAGAGAATTTCTCAAAGATTAATTCGGCATCTTGTTTTGCAATTCCAGAACCATTATCAGCTATATCCACAATATAAAACCCTGCTTTTGACATAGATGATATAGTAATAATCGGATCTTTAGCATCATTATATTTAATCGCATTGGTAATAATATTAATATAGACTTGCGCCAATCGATCAGGCTCAGCACTAATATTATCATTGCTAGCTTTCGCTCCTCTTTTAAGCAGCACATTTTTTTGCATAGCTATCGGACTACAAATATTAATAGTCCTCTCCAATATTTCTTCACCATTCACCAAGCGATTTACCCAAATTCTCTCACCTTTTTCAAGCGCATTAAGATCAAGAATTTCATCAAGCAAATTAGTCAATCGCTTGCTTTCTTGATTAATTGTTGAAACAAATTTATTGCGTTGCTCATCACCTATATCATCATGGGTTAGCAAGATTTCTGAAAACGAGCGAATAGAAGTCATAGGTGTTCTCACCTCATGACTAACTTTTGATAGAAAATCATCTTTTTGTTTGTCTAATTGTGTTAAGCTTTCATTCGCCTTTTTTAGTTCTTTTGCCGTTGCTCTTAGTTTTTTTGTTGTTTGCTCTAATCGTTGCGAATATTCAATTACTTGTTGGGTTTCATCAGCAATTTGCATCACTTCTTCAAGCGACACTTCACCACCAGATAAAACTTTTGAAAGCACCACATGCGCCGATGCCGCCCCAATAGTTCCTGCCAATTCCTTTTCAAGACGTGAAATAAATTCAGAAGTAACAATTAATTCCTCACGTTTAACGCCACTTTGTTTGGCAAATCCTTCAAATATTTCGTATGCTCTTTTGCCACCCAGAACCCTTTGCGCCACAAACATTAAATCATTGGCAGTAGCAGAACCTCTAACTAATTCCGCTTGTCCTCTTTTTTTAAGCGAAACAACATCAACAAACATATTTGCCTGAATTCTCTCAAGGCTTGATTGTTTGGTAAATAAAGAAACCACAATTAAAGTTACAACATTTAACAAAACAGACCAAAAAACTGAATGAACCAACGGATCCATATTACTCATACCAAATAGAGCTTGCGGCCGTAAAAATGCTAAACCAAAAGGCCCCTCAGAAATAAGATTAGCAACCATTATGCTCGAGGTTTCAAAGCTTGGCAAAAACAACGTCCATGCCCAAACTAAAAACCCAATAAATGTTGCCCAGATTGCACCCTTAACACTAGCCTCTCGCCAATATAAAGCCGCTATCATTGAGGGTAAAAATTGCGCCACCCCTGCAAACGCAATTAAACCCATCGAAGCTAGAGCATCAGAATTACCAGAGAACCAAAAATATAAGAACCCTAAAAACAACACCACGCCAATAGAAACACGCCTAGAAGTTAGCAATAATTTTGTAACACCCCTGCCGTCTTGCATGCCAAGACTGTCCGAACTTCTAAGTACAATAGGCATTACGATATGGTTTGAAATCATAATCGAAAGCGCAATGGTTGCGATAATAATCATTGATGTGGCGCTAGAAAATCCACCAATGAAGGCAAATAATGCTAATGATGTATTGCCCTCAGCTAAAGGCAAAGTAAGCACAAACATATCGGGGTTAGAGCCTTCTGGTAATGCTGTTAA
>JAJRPR010000199.1 GCA_024280655.1 Alphaproteobacteria bacterium
CGTAGTTATGCCGTTTTCTTGCTCGTGTAAAATACGTATAATCTGTTCTTCGCTAAATCTTCTTACCTTCATAAATCTGCTCCAATTAAGTAAAACAGACTCTACATAATTTTGGACCTATTTATAGGGGCAAGGTCACTGCCTCTCCCTCGTCATACGTCATTCCACCCACATCGTCATACTCGCGCTTGACGCGAGTATCCAGCAGCGCCAAATCTTTGACGCATTAGACTCTTTCTTTGTGCAGAAAGTTTCTAAAAACAAGAATTCTCACGCCCGATAGACATCGGGCTACTAGATTGCGCATCAAGTGCGCAATGACCAAGTTGATAACTTAAATCTCAAAACAATGAGAATACGAACTTAATTTGCCTTCTAGTTATATAACATGTTATTGTTTTTGTGATTTTTTGACTAAATAATTAAACTGCAAAACGGAATATAGGAATTATGATGGATCAAACTTATTTTGTGAATGAAGTAATAAACATTGCTGGAAAACATGGATATACTATTGAAAATAGTAGAAATGGTCGCCAGATAGATTTTGGAAATAAAAAGTTGCACGAAGGTCACTTAACAAAACTATACCCAGCTATCATTCAACCAAATGCTAATATTAAAGAGCTTATCGAAGATATCGCCCCCGGTAGACCTTGTTCTCATAAACCAATGAGAGAGATAGTTGAAAAGTTGCTTTCACACCCCCACCATCACCTAGTCAACCGCTTATAACTCATACGCTTCGGATTAACCGAGTTAGCACCAAGCCTACGGATTTTGTCTTGCTCATACTCGTAGAAATTGCCCTCAAACCATTCGACATGGCTATCACCCTCAAAAGACAGCATGTGCGTCGCTAGACGATCCAAAAACATTCTATCGTGCGAGATGATTACTGCGCAACCTGCGAACTCCTCTAGTGCTTCTTCTAGTGCCGCTAGGGTTTCGGTGTCGAGATCATTGGTTGGCTCATCGAGCAATAACACGTTTGAGCCTGATTTTAGCATTTTTGCTAAGTGAACACGGTTGCGCTGACCGCCCGATAGATTGCCAACTTTTTGTTGTTGGTCGCCGCCCTTAAAATTAAATGTTGAGCAATAGGCACGGCTATTCATTTCACGTTTGCCGAGCATTAAAATATCACTTCCTTCAGAAATTTCTTCCCAGACAGTTTTATTATCGTCCAAACTATCACGGCTTTGATCTACATAACCAAGCTTTACATTATCAGCAATTTCAATAGTGCCGCTGTCAGGTTTTTCTTGTCCTGTAATCATGCGAAATAGCGTGGTTTTACCTGCGCCGTTTGCGCCGATAATGCCAACAATACCACCCGGAGGTAGTTTGAAGCTTAAATTATCAATCAGCAATCTTTCGCCATAACCCTTAGAAACTTCATTAAGATCAATAACCCTATCGCCCAAACGCTCTCCTGCTGGAATAATAATTTGTGCAGAAGTGCTTTGCGTTCTGGCTTCGTTTATTTTGACCAACTCATCATATGCTTTAAGTCGAGCTTTAGATTTGCTTTGGCGAGCTTGGGGGCTTTTGCCCATCCATTCTTGCTCACGCTCCAACACTTTAAGTCTTGCCACATCTTCACGACCCTCTTGCGCATAGCGTTTGGCTTTTTGCGTAAGGTAGGCGGAATAATTGCCCTCGTATGGTATGCCACGACCACGATCAAGTTCTAAAATCCAACCCGTAACATTATCTAAGAAATATCTATCGTGAGTGATTAGCAAAACCGAGCCCGTATATTCACGCAAATGACGCTCTAGCCATGCGGTTGTTTCGGCATCAAGGTGGTTTGTTGGCTCATCTAGTAGTAATAAATCTGGCTTGCTTAGCAAAAGCTGGCAAAGCGCAATGCGGCGTTTTTCACCACCTGAGAGATTCTCAACCGAAGATGTTGGCTCAACACAGCCCAAAGCTTCCATTGCCATTTCTACTTGGCTATCGAGATCCCAAAGGTTTTGCGCATCAATTTCATCTTGTAACTTTGCCGCTTCGTCCGCCGTTTCTTCTGAATAATTCATCATTAAATCATTATATTTATCGAGAATTGCCTTCTTATCCTTCACGCCAATCATTACATTGCCAATAGCATCAAGGCTTGGATCGAGTTGCGGTTCTTGCGATAAATAGCCCACGCTTGCACCTTCTGCTAGCCACGCTTCGCCATTAAACTCATTGTCTAAACCTGCCATGATTTTTAGCAAAGTAGATTTACCTGCGCCATTGGGCCCAAGCACGCCGATTTTTGCATCGGGGTAAAAACTTAAATTAACACCGTCCAAAACCTTTTTGCCACCAGCATAAGATTTTGAAAGATTAGACATGTGATAGATAAATTGGCGAGCCATAGACATTCCTTAAAGTAAAATTGTTCTATGTCTATCTAAGGCAATGCAAAGCAAAAGAAAAGGGCGCTTTTTTCAAAGCGCCCAATTTCATAATAATTTTGAAGTTGATTATTATGCTACGGCTCGCTCCGCTTCATAATGTGTATCAGCCTCAAGCTTAAACACCTCAACAATTTGATCAAGCTCGTTGGCTTGCGCTTCTGTTTGCTCAATGGCAGCATTTGTTTCTTCAACCAATGCCGCATTATGTTGCGTCATTTCGTCCATTTGACGAACCGCCCCATTTACCTCTTCAAGCGAACTTGCTTGCTCACGACTATTTTTTGCTATGCTCTCAAGTAGGCTTGAATTCTCACGTACTGATTCTAAAATATTATTGAGTTTACCAGCCGCCTCTTCAACTAATTTCGAGCCACCAGAAACTTCAGTTGCACTTTGCTCAATTAACACTTTAACCTCACTTGATGCCTCAGCCGCACTTTGCGCTAGGCGACGAACCTCAACCGCAACAACCGCAAAACCCTTACCAGCTTCTCCAGCTCTCGCTGCTTCAACAGAAGCATTAAGCGCAAGTAAGTTAGTTTGAAAAGCAATATCATCAATCATGCCAATGATGTTTGAGATTTTCTCAGATGAAGTTGTAATGCGCTCCATAGCGTCTTTTGCTTTATGCATAATTTGTTCGCCATCTGCCGCAGTTTTAGAAGTAATGGCAGATTTATTTGAAGCCTGTTCTGCTTTTTCAGCGTTCGCAATAACTGTTGAAGATAATTGCTCCATAGCGGCTGATGTTTCTTCAATAGTTGCCGCTTGTTTTGTGGTTCTATCAGCGAGATCATTTGCACCCTCAAGTATCTCACTTGTTGCGGTTTTAAGCCCGCCAGATGTGTCTTGTAATTGCCCAACAATATCTGTGAGGCGATCTGCAACTGCGTTGGTGTCATTTTGGAGCTTTTTGAAGTCACCATCAAATTCGCCCTCCACACGCAATGTTAAATCAGTTTTTGCAAGAGCCGCAAGAACCCTGCCAACTTCTGCAACGCCACGTTTATTTTGCGCGAGCATTTCCTTAATATCACACATGCTCGCCTTAGCGTTTTCATCATGCGAAGCCATAACATCAATCGCAGCATTTATACCATTTGCACTCTCAAGAAATGATCCCTTAAGGCCAGAAAGAACAATCTTACGATAATAGCGCCCTTCAGACGAAGCTTGCATAGCCAAAGCTGATTCACGCACAAAACAATCGTTAACATCAATAGCATTGTTCAAACTATTTATCACATCTCTAACTTCACCTTTTTCGCCATGCCCAACAACACGACTATGAAAATTTCCATTTCGAATAAATTCACTAACTTCACCGATTTTATGAAAGACTTTGCGTGTACGAATAATCATTCTAAAAGCTATAAATGCCAAAATAATTTGAACAACATTCAAAATTTCAATAATCAATGCTGGTAGTTTAAATAAGGCAGCAAGAAAGATCATGATTGCAGTAACTGCAACAATAGCCGAACAAATAACGGCAACAAATAGTGAAGATATATTAAATCGCGAGAATAAATTCGTCATATTCGACACCTTTCTCTTGTAAAATTGAAGTTAACATAGCGGTTGATGCCGCCAGACCTTCTTTACGATTTTTATATTTTGCCTCTTCAGCAATTAAAGCCTTATAGAGCGGTTTGATTACTTCTAAAGCACTATCAAAAGGCTTGCGTCTGTTTGAGTGATAACCAGTAATATTCCCCTCCTCATCTCGTGAGGGGGTAACATGCGCAAATACCCAGTAATGATTATTATTTTTGGATTTATTCACCACAAAAGCAAATATCTCATGCCCAGCGGCAATTCTATCCCAAAGAAGCTTAAATACACATCTAGGCATTCCCTTTGAGCGAATTATTGAATGGGGCTGACCAATCATTTCATCAATTTCATATTCTGCAATACTCGCGCATAAATCATTGCAATATGTCATCCAGCCCTTCGTGTCAGTTTTACTAACAATCAAGTCGCCATCTTGCATTATGCGCTCTGTTCCTTCAAGTGCCAAACCCATACCTATATCTCTTTCGCTGACTAGTTACTAAATAACGTCCTTAAAATAGATTTATAGGTGTAATCACCAATATATGGTTAACAGATTGGGGTATTTGCCAATTTTAGCTTACATGTAGAGTCGGGCTTTTATTGCATCTTTTAAGGTGTCAATAGGATTTTATCCCTTCAAACTCAGATTCAGCCCTTCTTTCGCAAGAAATTGTTCAAAATACCTGCTAATTATAAATAAATAAAATTATGGAGAGAAATTATGCTTATTGGTGTTCCAAAAGAAATTAAAAACCACGAATATCGGGTAGGGCTAACGCCAGAAAGCGTTAATGAGCTTATATTAGCTGGTCATAATGTGCTGATAGAAACTAATGCTGGCATGGGCATTGGGGCAAGTGATGAAGATTATAAAAATGTTGGCGCTCAAATCTCACAAGATGCCAAAAGTATTTTTGCTAAAGCTGATATGATAGTGAAGGTCAAAGAGCCGCAAGCAGATGAGCGTAAAATGTTACGCACTGGGCAAATATTGTTCACTTATTTACACTTAGCGCCAGATGTTGAACAGACAAATGACCTCATTAAGTCAAATGCAATTTGTATTGCATATGAAACTGTAACCGATGACAATAGGGGTTTGCCACTCCTTAAGCCAATGAGCCAAGTTGCTGGTCGCCTTTCGGTGCAAGCTGGTGCAACGGCACTTGAAAAATCTCACGGTGGGCGTGGTGTTTTGCTTGGCGGTGTACCTGGGGTACAGCCAGCAAAAGTAGTAATTATTGGTGGTGGTGTAGTTGGTTTTAACGCCGCACAAATGGCAGTTGGTTTGCAAGCTAACGTAACAATTCTTGATATGAACCCTGTTACACTTGAGCAACTTGAAAACCATTTTGGTGCCAAAGCAACGGCGCTTTATTCTTCAAAAGCATTGCTTGCTAGTGAAGTTGCCAATGCTGATCTTGTCATTGGTGCGGTTTTAGTACCAGGAGCGGCTGCTCCAAAACTAGTAAATCGTGAAATGCTAAAAACAATGAAGCAGGGGGCGGTATTGGTTGATGTGGCGATTGATCAGGGCGGCTGTTTTGAAACTTCAAAAGCCACAACGCATGATGATCCGACATATATAATTGATGATATTGTGCATTATTGCGTAGCAAATATGCCCGGAGCGGTTGCGCGCACCTCAACTTATGCCCTAAATAATGTTACCTTGCCCCATGTTTTACGCATTGCAAATTTAGGTTATAAGCAAGCGCTTTTAAGCGATAAACATTTGCTAAATGGCTTGAATGTAGCATTTGGAAAAATAACTTGTGAGCCTGTAGCAAAAGCACAAAATCTATCCTATATAGATGCAGTTAAAGCAATTTCTGGATAGGTAAAATGAGCAAAGAGCAAATTTCTCAAGCACAATATGAGAAGAATATACGAGCAATGCTTTTCACAGTGCTAAAAGATTTGAATGAAAGCGGTGCAAAAGATTCTGAGGCCATGTGGTTAATTGGATCTCTCGCCACAAAAATGATTGAAGATAGCAAAGTAAAAAATTGGCCAGAATTAAAGTTGACAATTTCCCCAAAGGGCTTTGATTTAACCATTAACGAATTGCAAAAACAAATTATCGAACTTCAAGCAAGCGGCAAGAAAAAAGCTGCCTATGCAATGCAAGCTATTGCTGTTTCTCTAACCTCTGAAAGAATTAAAGACGAGGATACTGTTCAGGGTAACGAGTTGCTTAATCAACTAATTGCCAACGCCATTGCTTATTTTAATCAAGTCAATAATAAATCTAAACTTAATTAATATTCCTATTGATTTTGCAGTTTAGAGATGTTCTAAGAAGCTAGAATTATTTAACCTAATATGGAGAATTATAATGATTGGCCACAAATTACGTGATGTAACTTTTCAAACTCGTGTGCGTGATGAGAGCATAGAAGGCGACAACCCATTTCGTTGGGAGCAAAAATCTACCGCTGATTATTTCGCAGGAAAAAAAGTTGTGCTGTTTTCATTACCTGGAGCTTTCACTCCAACCTGCTCAACCTTTCAATTGCCTGATTTTGAAAAATTAGCTGATGAGTTTAAGGCAGAAGGTATTGATGAGATTTATTGTATTTCAGTAAATGATGCTTTTGTAATGAATGCTTGGGGTAAATCGCAGAACCTTAAAAATGTTAAACTAATTCCTGATGGATCGGGTGAATTCACTCGCCATATTGGTATGTTAGTTAATAAAGACAATCTTGGTTTTGGTCTTCGCTCATGGCGTTATGGCGCAATAATCAATGATGGCGTGATTGAACAATGGTTTGAAGAAGAAGGTTTTGAGGATAATTGCCAAAGCGATCCTTATGGTGTTTCTTCACCGCAAAACATTCTTAAAGCCCTTAAGAAGTAG
Organism: Alphaproteobacteria bacterium; assembly: GCA_024280655.1. Classification (GTDB taxonomy): domain Bacteria; phylum Pseudomonadota; class Alphaproteobacteria; order Rhizobiales; family Devosiaceae; genus S141-66. The sequence goes on from JAJRPR010000199.1 coordinate 6,835, forward strand.
GCTTAAAATTTAACGTGCGCATAATTAATTAATGCGCACGCCTTTGTTTTTTTATTGAAAATTTATTTATATTGCCTAGATTAAATAGATCGAAAGCGAGGTAATAATGAATATAAAGAAATTTTACTGGCTTATCTTTAGCGCCACTATAGGCATATATGCGATTATGCTATTTTGGTCATTACCAAAAATCATGGCGGCAAGTGGTGACTTATTACCTTTTGATTTACGCCCCAAAGGCTATTCGTTTGCTGATGCTCAGCAAATGCTAAATGCTCTCTCTGGTGAGGGCACAGAATTTTATATGAATATTCAAGCAGGAATGCTTGATATGATATTTCCTGCTCTGTTATTTTTAACGCTAGCTCTTGCATATTGGCTTCTTATGCCAGAAAAATGGGGCAAGTGGCGCTTTTTCGTCACTTTGGTTGCCCTACCAGGTTCTGTGTTTGATTATTTAGAGAATTTTTCAATTATAAAAATGCTTGAATTAGGGGCAGATAATATCACAGTTCAAAACGTTATTTGCGCCAGCACAAACTCATCTTATAAATCAATATTTGTTACAATTTCTCTGGTTCTGCTTTTAGCGTTAATTGCCCTTTGGTTTGTTAGGAAATATCAAAGCAAAAACAAGCAGTGATGTATCTAAAATTTCTCAATTCTTATAAGCTGAGCCTTGCCAATAACCATGCCACTTTTAGAAATTTCATCTAAGGCTTTTCGAACATTTTTTTCCATTGTTTCATGCGTTATCAAAATAATGGCACGAGAGTTTTCGCCATTTATACTAGCGTTATCTACCTGCAAATCTGGGCGTTGGATTATGCTTTCGATCGAGATATTATGTTTCCCCATGCTGGTAGTGATTACGCCCAAAGTTCCCGGCACGTCTTTTGCGTTAAAGCGGATATAATATCCGCCCTCATGGGTGCGCATTGGCGCTTTTTTATAGGGCTTTAATTCATTTGAAGGCACTCCAAGCGGAGGCACTCTTGTGCCTCTTGCTATGTCTAAAATATCCGATAGCACAGAAGATGCAGTGGCAGCGCCGCCAGCTCCGGGTCCACTAAGCATTAGCTCTTGCACATGATCGGTTTCAAGCACTACAGCATTTAGCACGCCATCAACATTGGCAATAGCGCTAGCTTTTGGAACAAGTGTTGGGTGAACTCTTTGCTCTATTCCATCTTCGCTTATTTGCGCTAGGCCAAGCAATTTTATTTTATAACCCAAATCATTAGCAACTTTTATATCTGCTTGCGAAATTGTACTTATGCCCTCAACAAAAATCTCATCTGGGGCAATTTGCGTTGCAAAACAAAGCGAAGAAAGAATTGCTAATTTATGCGCCGTGTCAAACCCTTCAACATCAAAAGTCGGGTCAGACTCAGCATAACCAAGCTGTTGTGCATCTTTTAAACAATCAACAAATGAAATATCCTCCTCACCCATACGAGAGAGAATATAATTACACGTGCCATTCATAATGCCATAAGTTCGAATTACACTTGCCGAGCCTAAACCCTCACGCAACGCCTTAATCACTGGAATGCCGCCAGCAACCGCCGCTTCAAAACCAAGTTGCGCACCAGATTTCTCAGCTATTGCAGCAAGTTCAACTCCATGTCGTGCCAAAGAGCCTTATTGGCAGTAACAACAGGACGAGATGCACTAAGCGCAGCTTTTACACTTGCCAAAGCAGGCCCGTCTTCACCGCCAATTAGCTCGACAAATAAATCTATATTATCAGAGGATGCAAGTGCTACTGGATCATCAAACCATTCAATATCAGAAAGATCAAAACCTCTATCTTTAGAGCGAGAGCGAGCACCAGCTGCACTAACCACAACCTCACGCCCGATTTTACGAGAAATAGCAGCACCATCTTTTTGTAAGATTTTTACTAATTCAGCACCACCCGTGCCCAAACCTGCAACACCAATGCGAAGCGGCATTAATTTACCAGTTTTATTATACTTTTCCATGCTCTTAAGGATTTTATTACGAGTTTCGCTACGTGGCTCTCGCCCCTCTCGTAAATCAAACACAAATAATGGATCACCCGCAATTTCACGCCCAAAGCGAGTTGGTGTCCAGTCATGCTTGCTCAAAAATGCTTCAATCGCATCTATAAATTGTTTCATATCACTCATAAAATCATCAATATAGGATTTTTCCTATAGGTCAATAGGAGATTGCAAAATAAACCTAAAAATGTTTAGTTATTTTAATATGTTTATTTGAAGGGTTTATTTATGAGATTTATTGTTATTTTCGTTTTTTTCTTTGGGTTTTTTGCAAATGCCAGTTTAGCGCAAGAAGATGAGGAAATTGATTTTGTAATTGAGTTTTTTGACAAATTGCAGCCTATTTCTTTTGCTGAGAACAAAGAATATTGCGGTTATTTTGGTATAGATGAAAATGATAACTATGTTGCGACCAAGCCAACAAAGGGCGAGGAAGATAGTTGTTTTGCCGATGATCCGCCAGAAGATTTCAATTATTTCGCATCATATCATACGCATGGTGCTTTTTCTTTTGATGCAGATTCGGAATTACCTTCAAGTACTGATTTAGGCGCTGATATTTCTGAAGAAGTTGATGGTTATATTTCAACTCCGGGGGGTCGAATATGGTTTAATGATAGTGTGGAGGAAATAGCAATTTTGATCTGCGGCAGAAATTGCACTGTTTCAGATGATAGATATGAAGCAGACGCCAACCCGCCAGTGCTTAATGAATATGATATAGATTTACTTCTTAAGCGTGATGAAATGATGGATTAGGGATTTTGAATAATTGGCAAGCTGAACTCCTACCGCCTTTATTCTAGCCCCCCTCATCCGCCCTTCGCAAAACTAAGGACACCTTCTCCCGCAAGGGGAGAAGGAAGAAAGTAATTCCTAGTTCTTATCCTTATCAAACCAATGCACCTTCAGCAATCACTAACGTTGCGCAAGCACGCCAGCATGAAGCGTGGATTGTGTGCTCTAGTTTTTCTCTTTATCAACCAAAGCACCTTCAGCAATCCACGGCATCATATCACGAAGTTTTTTACCTACTTCTTCAATTTGATGCGCATCGTTGTTGCGTCTTGTTGCTTTGAATTTCGCACCGCCTGCTTTATATTCCTGCATCCAATCTGAAGTGAATTTACCTGATTGAATATCTGTTAGAATACGCTTCATTTCAGCCTTTGTTTCACTGGTAATAACACGAGGGCCTGATACATATTCGCCCCATTCAGCAGTGTTTGAAATTGAGTAATTCATATTGGCAATGCCACCCTGATAGATAAGATCAACGATTAGCTTCACTTCGTGTAGGCACTCAAAATATGCCATTTCAGGTGCATAACCGCCCTCAACTAGAGTTTCAAAACCAGCACGAATAAGCTCAACAACACCGCCACAAAGCACCGCTTGTTCGCCGAACAAATCTGTTTCGCATTCTTCTTTGAAGTTTGTTTCGATGATGCCAGAGCGACCGCCGCCAACGCCAGAAGCATAAGCAAGACCAAGATCATGCGCATTGCCTGTTGCGTCTTGATGCACTGCAATTAAGCATGGCACACCGCCACCTTTTTGATATTCACCACGCACCGTATGCCCCGGCCCTTTTGGCGCAACCATTATCACATCGATTGTTTTCTTTGGCTCAATAAGACCAAAATGAATACAAAGACCATGCGCAAAAGCTATTGCCGCTCCATCACGAATATATGGTGCAATTTCGTCTTTATAAATATCAGGTTGCAATTCATCTGGCGTTGCCATCATCATAATATCAGCCCATTTAGCAATTTCAGGCACAGACATAACTTTAAGACCATCTGCCTCAACTTTTTTGGCAGTGGCAGACCCTTCACGAAGACCAATAGCAATATCTTTAACACCAGAATCAGTAAGGTTCATGGCATGAGCACGCCCTTGCGAACCATATCCAATAATGGCTACTTTTTTAGATTTTAATAGATTTAGATCACAATCACGATCATAATAAACACGCATAATATATTTTCCTTTTAGTTTAGTTTGTTAAATTTAATTTTGATAAAGTGTAAGAAATTGCTCAATAGCGAGCCTTGCTTCTTTATTGATTTTTGCTTTTGAATATTTAATTTCATCGCCAAGCAATAGGCGAATTTGCACATCACGAACAATAAGACCAAACAGAGTGCGAAACGCCTCTTCGTCACTCTTATAGGTTAGCAGTGATTTTTTCTTAGCCGCTCTAAGAAGAGGCTTAATCCGCCGCCCCATAGCATAGCGGCCATTTTCTAGCACTGCATTGCCAAGCTCAGAATTGGCGTGAGAAATAGCAAGGCGATTTAGCGCAACAGAAATATCGCTTGAGAGAACGCCTAAAAGGTCAGAAGCAAAACTATTAAGAGCATTTTCAAACGAGGCAATATCTATTTGCTTAAGATCAATCTTTGGCTCGCGCACCTTGCTGGCCTGCCACTGAATAGTGGCAATGAGCAAACCCTCACGATCTCCAAACCAGTTATAAAGCGTCTCTTTAGAGCAATTAGCAGCTTTTACCAAACCGCCCATAGTCAAATTACCGCCAGAAGAAACAAGAAGCACAAGCGCTGCATCAAGGATTTCACCCTGACGAGGTGACATTTCATGTCCCGAAATTATAGTTTTGATAGCCATTAAATTCTTGCTCCCTATTAAATAGAACTCTCGCCCACCAAATCAAATCTTGCGAACTAAGGTAAATCTCACTTAACAAGACAAATCCAAATCAACAAAAAGATTCTATGCTTATGCCGTACCGTACGGTACGGTACGGCAAATTGCAAGAGGAAAAATATTTCCCTGTGCAAAACTGATTGGTTTTGCAATAAGTTTCATATCTACGATTTTCAAGTTGTAATTTTAATCGAACTGATACTATTAAATTACCTATCCATGTGCGGCTAGGGTTCCGATGTTTTGCATGCTGGACCGAGCGCCGTTATGAGCCGTGTACGGCAGACACCCGAGGATGAAAACCTAGAGGGAGTGGAAAGGGCGTGATTGAACACGTCTTCACTCTAACCTTTGATGTTTATTATGACTGCCTTTGGATTTATTTTAGTACTCGCTGCTGCTCTTTGCCACGCAATATGGAACTTCTTTGTCAAGCGCATCAATGGTGGATCAGAACTGGTGTGGCTTTTTTCGGTTATATCGGTGCTGATATACCTTCCTGTAGCACTTTACATTCTCATATTTGAAAAACCCACCTTCGGATATTGGGAATTTTTGTTTATAACTGGAAGCGCCGCGCTGCATCTCGGTTATTTTCTGCTTTTACAAGCAGGCTACAGAAAAGGTGATTTGTCGCTCGTCTATCCAACAGCTCGCGCAACTGGCCCATTCTTATCGACCAGTCTTGCGGTTCTATTTCTTGGTGAGAAAATGACGCTACAGATTGCTTTAGGAGCAGCTGTAGTGATTGTTGGAGTCATTTGCCTTACAGGTGGGTTCAAAGCTGGAGCTAAGAACCTAACCGCTTCGCTTAGTTTTGGAGTTGGGGCGGGACTATTGATTGGCATCTATACAGTTTGGGACGCATACGCAGTATCTATTTTGCTTGCACCAGTTGCCGCCAAAAACAAGGAGTTTGTGAAGAACTATTGGCGCGAATATCGTTTTGGCGTGGTAGCAATCGCGATTTTCAATCCTCTAGCCTATATTTTGGTTCTTTATGCTCTCACCTTCACACTGACCTTGCCCCAAGTTAGTTCCACTTTATGCGTAGAGTCTTAGGTTGATATTTTTGTTTAAATTTTGTTGATTTGCAACTATTTTATTCCTTTCTTTGTTTAGGTTTTTGTTCAATGCCATGATTGGGCTTAAGCCGTTTAGTGATGA
>JAJRPR010000016.1 GCA_024280655.1 Alphaproteobacteria bacterium
ACTTGGCACAGCGCCAATAGCGCCCATTAAACCAAGTGCTATTGGCAAATCATAGTGCGAGCCTTCTTTAGGTAAATCGGCTGGTGCAAGATTTATGGTAATGCGCTTTGGGGGTAATGAAAGGCCTGATGCAATGAGAGCGGCACGTACTCTTTCGCCGCTTTCGTTTACTGCTTTATCAGGCAAGCCAACAATTTTAAACGCTGGTAGGCCAGAAGCAATTTGCACCTGCACGCTTACAGGTACAGCTTCTATTCCTTGAAATGCAATAGTTTGAACAATAGTAACCATAAAAGTTCTGCCATTCTTATAAATGATATGCAAGAGCTAGCATTTATTTAACAGAACGGCAAGAACATTTAGTGAACAAAGTTAAAATTGTTAAATGTTGTGAATATTATTGAGCCGCTTCTAATAGTTCGCTAACATATTCCCAATTTATAAGATTATCAAAAAACGCCTCAAGATAAGCAGGGCGTGCGTTGCGATAATCAATATAATAAGAATGTTCCCACACATCGACACCAAGAATTGGCGTTGCGCCATGCACAAGTGGGTTTTCACCATTTGGAGTTTTCATAATTTCTAATTTGCCATTATTTAGCGCGAGCCATGCCCAGCCAGAGCCAAATTGCGTTAGGCCGGCATTGATGAAATCAGCACGAAACTTATCAACCGAGCCAATGTCTGAAATAATTAGCTTCTCTACATTGCTAGGAATATTACCGCCGCCATTTGGCTTCATCCATTGCCAAAAATGATTATGATTATAATGTTGCGCTGCATTATTAAATAGGCCAGCATTTTTGCCAAAACTTTCTTTAACAACATCTTCTAGTGACTTGCCCTCAAGGCCAGAGCCTTCAAGCAATTTATTGCCATTAGTTACATAGGCCTGATGGTGTTTATCATGGTGATATTCTAGCGTTTCAGCTGACATAAATTCTCCTAGCGCATCATAGGCATAGGGTAGTTCTGGTAATGTGAAGCTCATAATATTTCCTTTGGGTAAGATAGTAATTGTCTTTATTATAACTATTCTAAACTAGCTAGCAACTGTCAAATTATTTTTACTCTATTTTGTTGTTTCAATAGCAAAAGCATAAGTTAGTGCGGTTTCTTTTATTTGCTCAAACCTTCCAGAAGCTCCGCCATGCCCAGCGCCCATATTGGTTTTAAGATATAGCGGCTCATTTGAAGTATTATTTACCCTTAATTTGGCAATCCACTTTGCTGGCTCCCAATATGTTACTCTTGGATCTGTTAAGCCAGCTAGTGCAAAAATTGCAGGATAGGCTTGTTTTACTACATTATCATAAGGAGAATATGAGGCGATATATTGATAATCTTTCTTTGAAACTATTGGATTGCCCCATTCAGGCCATTCGGGTGGTGTCAGCGGTAAACTATCATCAAGCATAGTGTTTAATACGTCAACAAATGGCACTTGGGCAATTATTCCTGCAAATAAATCTGGGTTCATATTAGCGATAGCTCCCATTAACATGCCGCCAGCCGAGCCGCCTTGCGCAACGATATTTTTCTTTGAACTATATTTTTTCTCAATCAGCATTTGCGCAACGCTAATATAGTCTGAAAAGCTATTTTTCTTATGTTCATGGCGACCATTTTCATACCATGCATAGCCCTTTTCCATGCCACCTCTTATATGAGCGATTGCATAGACAAAGTCCCTATCAACTAGTGAAAGCGCAGAAATTGAAAAGCTAGCAGGAATGGAAATGCCATAAGAGCCATAAGCATAAAGTAGGCATGGCGCTTTGCCATTTTGCTCTATGTTCTTTTTATATAATAGGGTTACGGGGATTTTTTCGCCATCATTTGCTATTGCAAATATTCGCTTAGTTACATAATTCTCTTTTTCATGCCCACTTGGAATTTCTTGACTTTTACGTAAAATTCGTTTCCCGCTGCTTAAGTTCATATCAAAGATTTGCGCAGGGGTTGTTGGTGAAGAATAAGAAAAGCGAATTATTTCTGTATCAAATTCATAACCAACCGATACGCCAAGCGAATAGGCTTCTTCATCAAAGGCAATAGTTTCTTCTACTTCAGTTGCAAAATTCCTTGCAATTATTCTTGGCAGACCCTCAAAGCGCTCAAGCCTAATAAGATAATCTTTAATAATAATAACATCAAGAATAAGCACACCCTGAATATGAGGAACTAAATCACGCCAATTATTCATATCTGGCTTTTCAATAGAAGTGCTTACAATTTTGAAGTCTTGTGCTCCATCAATATTGGTTTTAATTATTAGCTGACCATCTCTTTCATCAACTAAATATTCATGCCCAATCTTTCTTTTTGAAACTAGCTTTGCCTCACCGCCAATATTGGCATCTATTAGCCAATTTTCAGAAGTTAAATGATCGTGCGCATTTATTATAATAAAATTCTTGGAAAGCGTTTTTCCAACCCCAACAAAAAATCCGCTGTCCTTTTCTTCATAGACAACTCTATCGCTAGCTTGTTTAGTCCCCAAAAAATGTTGCAACACTCTAAAGGGTCGGTAGTTTTCATCAAGTTCTGTATAATAAAAACTCTTACTATCATTCGCCCACACGCCAGTGCCATTGGCATTTTCTATTTTGTCCTCAAGCTCTTTGCCGTCATTTAGATTGCGCACATAAATAGTGTAATATTCTGAGCCCTTCTTATCGCATGACCATAATAGGCGTTGATGATTAGGAGACTGGCTAGCACCGCCAAAACCAAAATAGCCTTCCCCCGCTTCAATATTACAATCTAATAAAATACTTTGTTTTTTGCCTTCTCTTTTGGTGCGAATTAATTGCGCATATTGCTTGCCAGTGAGCATTTTTGAAAAATATGAGTAATCACCATCAGGAAATGGCACGCTAGAATTATCTTCTTTTATGCGCCCTCTAATTTCCTTATAAATATCATCACTTAATTGTTCGTTTTTTTTGCCAAATTCAGCTTCGAAATAATCATTTTCGGCCTCTAAATATGAGCGAATATCATCGCTTAGCAACTCTGGTTTTTTCATTACCTCTTGCCAATTATCAGCACGTAGCCAATGATAATTATCAATATGCTTTATGTTATGATTTGTGGCGTAATGGGAGATAGTTTTAGCGATTGGTGGAGTTGTTTTTTTCATTATTATTTTGCCTTAAATTCTAGCGCAGTGCCATTTATACAATAACGTAATCCTGTAGGGTCTGGCCCATCGTTAAAGACATGCCCTAAATGAGCATTGCACTTTGTGCAACGAATTTCTGTACGCCTTTGAAATAATGAGCGGTCTTTATGTTCAGAAACTGCTTTATTATTTATTGGCGCAAAGAAGCTAGGCCAGCCAGAGCCAGAATTATATTTTGCATCACTTGAAAATAACTTGCTTGAACAACAAATACAAAAATATTCACCTGTTCGATATTCTTCGTTTAGAGGGTTTGATCCTGCTCGCTCTGTTCCTGATTTTCTTGTAATATTATATTGTTCTTGGCTTAGTTGTTTTTGCCATTCTTTTTCAGATTTTTTCATTTTTTACTTTATTTTTGTTTCTAGCTCATCAAATTATATTTGAAAAGGCTGCAAATCCATAGATTTTTATAAATTATTGTGAGTAATTTGTCTAACAGGCTTACAAGCAAGTTTACTGACTTGTTCTTGAGCGATTTACGTTTAAGTTATTAAATATTGATTCGCTAAAGGATAAGCATGGCTTTAAGTATGGATATTAGTGTTGCATTAATTTCAATAGCGCCGTTTTTGGCGGCGTTTTTAGCACCCCTTATTTTTCGCTTTACAGGGCATTTAGCTGGTTGGGTATTATCTATAGTTCCTGCTGGCATTTTTACATATTTAATTCCATTTATAAAGCCAATTTCTGAAGGCAAATTTGTTCAAACTTCGCTTAATTGGGTGCCAGAATATGGGATTAATCTTTCGTTTTTTATCGATGGGCTTAGTCTGACATTTGCTTTGTTAATTTCTGGTATTGGCACAATCATTGTTATTTATTCTGGTAAATATCTTAAAGGCCATCATGATCAAGGTAAGTTTTTAGCCTATATTTTAATGTTTATGGGTTCGATGCTTGGGCTGGTGCTTGCCGATAATATGGTGGCTTTATTTGTCTATTGGGAATTGACCTCAATTACTTCGTTCTTGTTAATTGGCTTTAATCATAAAAAACAAGCCTCAAGACGTGCGGCAATTCAGGCCTTAGTAATTACTGGTGGTGGCGGTTTGGCTCTTTTGGTTGGTATTTTATTGATGCAACAAATGTTGGGCGGCGTTTGGGAATTAAGTGCAATTAGAGAATATGGTGGTGCCTTGCAAGAGATGTCATTATATCCTGTTGTTTTAGTATTATTTTTAATAGCCGCTTTTACAAAATCAGCACAATTCCCGTTTCATTTTTGGCTTCCAAATGCCATGGAAGCGCCAACCCCAGTTTCTGCGTTTTTACATTCAGCAACCATGGTAAAAGCTGGCGTGTATCTTTTGGCTCGCATGAACCCAACGCTTGGTGGCTCTGAAATATGGAGCATTACTTTAATATCGTTTGGCTCAATCACGCTTTTATGGGGCGCAGTGTGGGCGCTTAAACAAACCGACATGAAGCAAATGTTAGCGCAAACCACCGTTGCTTCGCTTGGTTTGTTAGTTATTCTAATTGGTATTGGCACTGATATTGCCCTAACGGCAATGGTTATCTATCTGGTTGCGCACGCTCTTTATAAGGCAAGTTTTTTCTTAATTGCTGGAATTCTTGATCATGGTACGGGCACACGAGACATTACGGAACTTGGTGGGTTAAGGCGCTTAATGCCGTTAAGTTTTATTTTAGCAATAATTGCTGCTATTTCAATGGCAGGCCTGCCGCCAGCAATAGGTTTTTTTGCTAAAGAAGAAATGTATCTTTCATTGTTGCAAAATGATCTTAAATCAATAATTGTTCTAATTGTGCTTATTGCAGGCAATGCTATGATGTTGGTTGTAGGTGCTTCTATTGCTATTAAGCCGTTTTTAGGTGGGCTTAAGCCAACGCCAATAAAACCGCATGAAGGCTCTTTAGCACTAATAATTGGACCTCTATTGTTTGGAATATTAGCGCTATTATCGGGTATTTTCATTACTTATACTGGTAAAATGATAATTGCCCCAACTGCTTCTGCAATTTCTAACCTTGCTATTGAAAATGATTTAAAATGGTATTTTGCAATGTTCTTAAAGCCAATAATTCTATTGTCTGTTATAACATGGGCACTTGGCGCTTTATTATTCTTTAAGCTAGATGCAATTCGTAAATTCTTGCGCTCTCTTGATGATGGTTTTAGTTGGAATTTTGATATTGGTTTTGATTGGCTAATGTTCTCGCTAATTCGTTTTGCTGATGCAATTACCCGTTTCTGGCATCATGGGCGGCTTGAGCTTTATATGATTGTAGTTTTTGTCGCGCTTGGAGTGGCTGTCATAGTGCCATTAATTATTAATAATGCTATGCCAGCGATGCCAACAAGTATGCCCTCTCTTACTTTTTATGAGTGGAGCGTGATATTGTTGGCAGCTGTTGGTCTTATTGCCATGTTGGTTGCTAAAACACGCTTGGTGGCCATAGTTTCTTTGGGTATTCAGGGTTTTGCGGTGGCACTAATATTTATGCTATTTGGCGCACCTGATTTGGCATTTACGCAATTTATGGTTGAAATTCTAACGGTTGTTATTTTGGCTCTTGTGATGTCTAGATTATATTTGGATAGAAGAGATAATCGTATATTTGAAGATATTTTACGTGATGGCTCAATAGCCTTAGTGTGTGGGGTAGGGATTACCATGTTGTTGATTTCTGTTGTGCAATATCCGATTGATTTACGTCTAACGGATTTCTTTGCCGCCACTTCTTTACCCATTGCGCATGGTCGAAATATTGTAAATGTGATTTTGGTTGATTTTCGTGGTCTTGATACATTTGGAGAAATTGCTGTTGTGATGGGAGCGGGCATTGCAGTGCTTGTACTTATTCGTATTAGATCTGGTGGGCGACAAATTGGAATTGGTGCAAAAAAGAACAAGCCAAGAGGAAAATCAACTAGAGTTAAAAAAGCCGCAACTGCTAGTAAAGCTAAAAATATTGTTGCGAGCAAAGCCAAAACAAAGATGACAAAGGCTAAGCAAAAAACCATAAAGCCTATACGAAGAAGCAAAGGAGCAAAGGCATGAATACTATAATTTTTCGCACCATTGCACCAATTTTAGTAGCTATTATGGTGGTGTTTTCGGTGTTTATTTTATTGCGTGGACATAATGAGCCGGGTGGCGGCTTTATTGGTGGTCTTATTGCCGCATCTGCCATTGCGATTTATGGTATTGCGGCAGGAGTTGAAGAGGTGCGTAAAGCCCTTAAATTTGACCCTATTGCCATTGCTGGCTTTGGTGTGTTTATTGCAGGGCTTGCAGGGCTTTTATCGTATTTTTACCAAGTGCCATTTTTAACTGGCCTTTGGGCATATTTAGATATTGGCCCTAGTAAAGTAGCTCTTTCAACACCTTTATTATTTGATATTGGGGTTTATTTTGCAGTGCTTGGCACTATTGCGGCCATTGCTTTAGCTTTAGAAGAAGATGAGGAGGGTAAATAATGGAAATAGCTCTTGCTGTTTTAATCGGTATGTTTTTTACGGTTTCAATATATCTATTGCTCTCACGTGCAATAATTCGCATGTTGCTTGGGATTGCAATTTTGGGCAATGGGGTAAATCTTTTGATCTTTACCGCTGGCCGCTTAACCAAAGAAATTCCGCCAATTATTCCTATGGGACAAGACGGATTAATTGAGCCATTTGCTAATCCGTTGCCCCAAGCGCTTATTTTAACAGCGATTGTTATTGGCTTTGCTTTATTTACATTTTTGCTGGTGCTTGGATATCGTGCTTATCAAGAACTTGATGCTGATGATACTGATACAATGCGATTAGCTGAACCTGAGCGAGCGCCACGCCCGCCATTGAGTTATTAAGGGTAATATAAATGGCCGCAGATAAAACAAATATTGTAGAAAATAGCGAGCTACCAGTTGCAATGATTGATGTTGCAACCAGCTTTGCTGATTGGCTAATTATTTTACCAACTACAATAGCGCTAATGGGTGCGGCATTACTTATTATGTTGCGCTTTAATAAAGCAATTCAGGCTGGCTTAGCAATATTGATCGTTGTTGGAATTATAATATTAGAGATTAGACTTTTTCTTAATGTTATGGAGTTTGGAACGCAATCTATGACAATGGGCAAATGGTTGCCGCCATTTGGTATTAGTTTTACCGTCGATGTCATTAGTATTGGCTTTGCATTAGCTGGAGCGATTGTTACTCTTGCCGTTCTTATTTATGCGCAAGCTGATATTTCATCTCGTGAGGTAAAATATGGCTTTCATTCTTTAGTATTATTACTGCTTGCTGGGGTTACTGGCGCATTTATGACGGGTGATTTATTTAATCTTTATGTGTGGTTTGAAGTGATGTTAATCGCTTCATTTGGTCTCATTATAATGGGTGGTCGCAAAATTCAACTTGATGGCGCAATAAAATATGGTTTCCTCAATTTTCTTGCCACCACATTTTTCCTTATTTCACTTGGTTTGATTTATGGCCTGTTTGGCACTTTAAACATGGCTGATATTAGTCAAGTTTCTGCGCAAGCACCCATTGGCCCTTTAACTGCGATTGGGGCTTTGTTGCTTTTAGCTTTTGGCATGAAGGGTGCAGCTTTTCC
>JAJRPR010000200.1 GCA_024280655.1 Alphaproteobacteria bacterium
CAGGTGTCCCAGCCTCAGCTTGCTTCAATATACCAATAATTTGGCTGTCAGAATATCTCGAGCGCTTCATATAAAATCTCCTTCGCTTAACTATAAGAAAATTCTACTTATAAATGCTATTAAATATTGGGGGTATTACCAGTTAGCTCTAATAATAATTAAAGGAATAAATAAAAGTAGAAGGACGTTATTAGATGAAACTATATAGATTTATAAAAAGCTTTTTTAAGAAACATGTTTTTAACTCAACGTCATCGACTATAATTACAATTGGTCTTGTTGGATCATTTGCACTTTCATACCTATCGTTTTTTATACTATTTAAAGCTTTCTATGAAAATATATTCCTATGCGTACTTGCTGTTATCACTGCACTTTTAATGAGTTCAATGGCACTATTCCCATACATGGATAAAAGAATCGGCAACACTAAACTGTTAGTTAGCTTACTTATACAAGCATCATCTCTTATCGTTTTATTCGCAGGTATATACAGAGGATATGGCTTGTTAGGATCTTCTGTTCCCGAGAAAGGTTTTATTGAAGGGTCAACATCTCTATATTTCTCAATAGTCACATGGACGACACTAGGTTATGGTGACTATCAACCGAAAACAGGAATACAATTAATTGCAACCTTCCAGTCAGCTCTTGGTTATATTTTTCTTGGACTAGCTGTCGCAATAATCGCAAACATGATGATAAAAGTTAAGAAGTAAAAAATTGAATAATAAGATAAGCCATAAAGAAAAAAGGAGTAAACGCCGTAACTACCAATGCTATATGATAAAAATTGGTTAACGGGCTATCATTTCTAATCAACCATTTTATTGCATTTTTACCCATATCACTCTCCTCATTGCTATTATGTTCTTTCATTATGTTAATATAATGACCAAAATTGAATTTTCAATGAACAAATGAACACAATTCAAAAAAAATAGATTTCCAACAATACAGCATATTTAAAGCAAGAGAACAAGTTTTTCTGTTAAATTGTTTGCTCAGTCACAAAAGCATCAAAAGCTGCAAATACTTGCCCTCTAATATCATCATTTTCCATAAATAATTCGTGCCTAGCTGCGCCAATGACTGCATGCCTGCCAACTCTCATACTTAGACCCAAATGCTCAATAGCAGCGCTTGATACGACTTCATCACGAGCAGCTGCTAACATTAATACTGGTACATTTACTTTTTTTGGAAAATCTTCACTTCCAACATAGGCCATAGCGCGAAACGCTGATGCCGCCCAGCGAAAAGTTGGTGCTAGGATTTCTAAGTCTGGATAAGAATTAAAAATATCTACCGATTTCATATAGCGAGTATAATCTGAAGTTAGATTATTTCCAGCAAATTTCTTATCACTGGTCATGAAATTACTATTTGATGACGCGGGTATTTTGCCCAAACCAACATAGCAAATCGCTTCTGCTACATTTGCCATTCCTGCCATAGAAATATGCTGCCCCGTTATCTCAACCATAGGGGCGGATAAAAACATTCTATCAAACATCAAACGATCACGTGCCCCAGACATTAAAGAAACCAGACCGCCCATAGAATGACCAACCAAATAATAGGGCGGCGGACAATCTGGCATTAAAATTTCATCATAAAAACTTGGTAAATCAAGCAAATAATCATCAAATTGATCAACATAGCCGAGTTTTTTATTTTTAATTAAGCGATCTGAGCCCCCCTGCCCACGCCAATCAAATGTCGCAACAGCAAAACCACGCTTGAGAAAATCATTTATTGTTTCAAAATATTTTTCAATAAATTCAGTGCGCCCATGTACCAAACAAACAGTACCCTTATCGCCACCATTAACAGGCCGCCAAAGGGCATATCTAAGGCGAACATTATCACTAGTTTTCATATAACTCACCCTAGCACCCTGCGGTATTGGACTAGATGTTACATCACAAAGTTTTGGGCCGTTAGGATCAACAATTATGTTCATAAATATCTCGTGCTTAAAATGTAAAATAAAATTTCACTGATAGATATGTTGTTTATCTTTGAAATAACCAAAAAGCAATATATCAATAAAGGCAATAAAAAAGCTGGTGAATTGAATATTCAATAGCACCAGCTTTATTATTAAGATACCGGCGGGGGGCTTGCGGTATCTTTTAGGCCGTACATAAAAGCAAAATGCTTTATTTGATTGCACAAAATATATTTAGCAAAACCAATATGAACCAATACTTGCATATTCATTCATCTCACATTCAGGAAAACCAGCCTAGCGGCGTGAGCGGGAAAGAAAGCCCTAGCGGCGTGAGCGGGAAAGAAAGCCCAAGCGGCGTGAGCATAAGAAAGCCTCTCAGTGTGAGGCATGGGAAAAGAATAAACGGCGGAGGTGTCGGGGTCGGGAGCAAAGCGACCAACGGCGACAAGTATAAAGAGACGGGGGCGACAAGAAAAAATGAGGCGAAAGCTCTCCTACGCTCCTAACGGAGCTACGGCGCAGCATAAGCAATTCTAAAGTTCGATTCTCTCACTAAGAAATGCTAATGGCGACAAGAATAAAAAACCCATCCAAACCTTGAAACAAAATTTAACATACCTACATTTCAATCAAGCACACTGTTTTCGCTTGCCTTTAAGGGAGCGCAAATAGGAAAAACTGAAGTTGCTCAAAACATGAAGGAGAACTTACATATGCAAAATTTAGATTTTTCACCATTTCTTCGCTCAACAGTAGGGTTTGATCGTCTATTTGATAGTCTTGATAATCTTGTTGGACAAGAAACTAAATCCTATCCCCCCTATAATATTGAACTAATTGAGAACGATATTTGGCTAGTATCAATAGCCCTTGCAGGATTTTCCATTGATGATATTTCTATTGAAACAAAAGAAAATTCACTATCAATAAGAGGCGCAAAAGAACCTAGTACAGACAATGAAGATCGTGAGTTTTTACATCGTGGCATAGCGGAGCGTAGTTTTGAACTTGGTTTTCAATTAGGCGATTATGTAGAAGTTTCAAATGCTAGGCTTGAAAATGGCCTACTTAATATTGAGCTAAAACGCGAAGTGCCAGAAAGCAAAAAATCTCGCCAAATAGTAATTAATGACAAATCAAATGCAAAAGATAAATTAAAGTCTAAGTCTGTAAATTAGCAGCAAATTCTAATTTCTTTTATCAAGGGCGCAATCTAACAAGATTACGCCCTTTTTGATTGTGCACTCAATAAAATTAGTAAAGCAGAAAAAAGGACAGCACTATTGTCCAATTAGCAAAAACCTGATATCTAGCTGTCTCATTTAGCAGCAATAGCCAATATTTGGAAAAGCAATATTTTTGTATGAATAAAACCCAAAATTGAGTTAAACTAATAAATCAACAAGGGCAGACAGAGTGAGCATTAACGCAAAAAACCAATCGCAAGGCCTACATAATCAAGGCCTATATAATAGCGCAAATGAACATGATTCTTGTGGTGTTGGTTTTATCGCCAATGTAAAAAACATACAATCACGCAATATTATTGAAAAAGGGCTAGAAATGCTTGAAAACCTCACCCATCGTGGTGCGGTTGGCGCAGACCCTTTAATGGGTGATGGCGCTGGTATGTTAGTGCAAATTCCACATGATTTTTTTCAAAAATCCGTTGATTTTGATCTAACTGGCGAGGGCGAATATGCCATTGCGATGATTTTTTATCCATCAGATAAAAAATTACGAGACAAATGCAATGAGATTTTCAAAGCCACTCTAAAAGAAGAGGGATTAGAATTTTTAGGCGAGCGTACTGTTCCATTTGACAATTCTTGTCTTTCAAAAACAGTGATTGCCTCTCAACCAATTATTGAACAAGCATTTATCGCACGCCCCTCTTTAATGAGAATAGAGACATTTGAGCGCAAATTGCTAACCGCTAGAAAGCAAATATCAAACACTATTTATAAAAAACTCCCACAAACATTTAGCGACACTGGATTTTATTTCGTTTCTTTTTCTGCCCGAACAATCATTTATAAAGGCATGTTTTTAGCCTATCAACTTGGTGCGTTCTATCCTGATTTGCACGATAAAGATTTCATCTCAGCTTTAGCCTTAGTTCATCAGCGTTTTTCAACTAATACTTTCCCATCATGGAAACTAGCACACCCCTATCGCCTCACCGCTCATAATGGTGAAATCAACACAATACGTGGCAATGTTAACTGGATGGCAGCCCGCCAAGCCTCAGTAAAATCAGAATTATTTGGCGAGGACATATCAAAAATTTGGCCCGTTTCTTATGAAGGTCAATCCGATACTGCGTGTTTTGATAATGCGTTAGAATTTTTAGTTCGTGGTGGATATTCCCTGCCTCATGCTGCAATGATGTTAATCCCAGAGGCTTGGACAAATAATCCCTTAATGGATGAAGAACGGCGAAATTTTTATGCCTATCATGCCGTTATGATGGAGCCATGGGACGGGCCTGCCGCTATGGCACTTTCTGATGGTCGTTATATTGTTGCAACTCTTGATAGAAACGGTCTGCGCCCAGCACGTTATTATAGCACCAAAGATGATTTAATTGTGTTAGCTTCAGAGGCTGGAACTCTTGATATTGATGAGAGTGAAGTTATCAATAAATGGCGCTTGCAACCGGGAAAAATGTTGGTAATTGATTTACAAGAGGGGCGTATTATTTCTGATGATGAAATTAAAAAAACTCTTGCAACAAGATATCCATATGAAAAATGGCTAAGCCAAACACAAATTGTGCTTGAAGATTTACCAAAAGTTACAGCTAAAGCTCCCAAATCTTCAGAAATGTTGCTCGATAGGCAACAAGCATTTTGTTATTCACATGAAGATCTAAAGCTTTTAATGTCGCCAATGGCCACAACAGGGCAAGAAAATACTGGCTCAATGGGAACAGACACTCCAATTTCTGTTCTCTCTAATAAATCAAAATTGCTCTATACATATTTTAAGCAAAATTTTGCACAAGTTACCAATCCACCAATAGATCCAATACGTGAAGACTCAGTAATGTCGCTAGTTTCTTTCATTGGCCCACGCCCCAATATTTTTGATCTAAAAGGTCTTTCAAATCTTAAGCGTTTAGAGGTTCGCCAGCCAATTCTAACCAATGAAGATTTAGAAAAAATCCGCACTATTTCTGAAATTGGCGATAACCAATTTCAAGCCAAAACTCTTGATATTACTTATAATGCGCAAAAGGGCGCAAAAGGTATGGATGGGGCGCTAAAAGAGCTTTGTCAAAAGGCCGAAAAAGCTGTTATGGGCAACTATAATATCATCATTCTTTCTGATAGATTAGTGCAAGAAACCCGCATTGCAATTCCTGCCCTTTTAGCAACAGCAGCAGTGCACCATCATCTGATAAGAAAGGGTCTAAGAACCTCATCTGGCCTAGTTGTTGAAACAGGGGAAGCACGTGAAATTCATCATTTTGCAGTGCTTGCTGGTTATGGCGCAGAGGCTATTAATCCCTATCTTGCCTTTGAAACATTAGCCGCAATGCATTCAGAAAAGCAATTTCCACCAGAGGTTGATAAATATGAGGTTGTTGAGCGCTATATTAAAGCTATTGGTAAGGGCCTATTAAAAGTCATGTCAAAAATGGGCATTTCAACTTTTCAATCATATTGCGGCGCTCAAGTTTTTGATGCAGTTGGTCTAAATCAAAATTTTGTTGATAGGTTCTTTTTTGGCACACCAACTTCTATTGAAGGGGTTGGACTTGGTGAAGTAGCTATTGAAACCGTCCGCCGCCATAGTTTAGCGTGTGGTGAAAACGCTGTTCTAAAACGCACTTTAACAGTTGGTGGTGAATATGCTTTTAGAATGCGTGGCGAGGCTCATTCTTGGACACCTGAGGCGATAGTTAATTTACAACATGCTGTTCGCTTTAAGGGTGATTTAGATGAAAAAGCGCAAAATCACTATAATGAATTTGCAAAAGAGATAAATTCACAAAATTCAAAAGCCCTAAATATTCGCTCTTTATTTGATGTAAAGAAACTAAATAAAGCAATAAATATAAACGAAGTAGAGCCAGCTAGCGAAATTGTTAAGCGCTTTTCAACTGGCGCTATGTCTTATGGCTCAATTTCACACGAAGCGCACTCAACCCTTGCCATTGCCATGAATAGGATTGGCGGAAAATCTAATACTGGGGAGGGCGGAGAAGATGTTGAACGTTTTAAGCCATTGCCAGATGGTTCGCAAAATCCAATGCGCTCTGCAATCAAACAAGTTGCCTCAGGCCGCTTTGGCGTGACCACGCAATATTTGGTCAATGCCGATATGATTCAAATAAAAGTAGCACAAGGGGCAAAACCAGGTGAAGGGGGTCAATTACCAGGTCATAAAGTAAATTGGGTAATTGCGAAAACCCGTCATTCAACTCCAGGGGTTGGGCTTATTTCCCCTCCCCCCCATCATGATATCTATTCAATCGAAGATTTAGCGCAACTAATTTATGATCTTAAAAACGTAAATCCTATTGCAGATATTTCAGTAAAACTAGTTTCAGAAGTAGGCGTTGGTACAGTTGCCGCAGGGGTAGCTAAAGCAAAAGCTGATCATATTACAATTTCTGGTTATGATGGTGGAACGGGCGCTTCCCCCCTCACCTCAATTAAAAATGCTGGCTCGCCATGGGAAATTGGTTTAGCAGAAACCCACCAAACTTTGGTGATGAATAATTTACGTTCAAGAATAGTGTTACAAGTTGATGGCGGACTAAGAACAGGTCGTGATGTCTTAATGGGGGCTTTACTTGGCGCCGATGAATTTGGCTTTGCCACCGCCCCACTAATTGCCGCTGGTTGCCTTATGATGCGTAAATGCCACCTCAATACTTGTCCCGTAGGCATTGCAACGCAAGACCCAGTTTTACGCAAACGCTTCATTGGCACACCAGAAAACGTCATTAATTATTTCTTTTTTGTAGCTGAAGAATTGCGTATCCTTATGGCTGAAATGGGCGCAAAAAACCTCACCGAGCTTGTTGGACGTTCTGATCTTTTAAGCCAACATAAATTAAGCGATCACTGGAAAGCGCAAGGTTTAGATTTAGCAAAATTATTCTTTAAGCCAAAACCTGCAAAGGGAAATACAATCCACCACTCAATTTTGCAAAATCATGAAATTGATGACGTGCTTGATAGGGAGCTAATTAAACAAGCAAAGCCAGCTCTAAAAAATAAGCAGCCAGTAAAAATTGCAATGCCTATTAAGTCATTAAATCGCTCAACGGGTGCAATGTTATCGGGAGAATTTATTAAGGCACATGAGAATGAAAATTTAAGTGATGATATAATTTCAGTTAATTTTAAGGGCACTGCGGGGCAAAGCTTTGGTGCATTTTTAAGCAAGGGAATATCTTTTGATTTGCAAGGAGAGGCCAACGATGATGTAGGCAAAGGCCTTTCAGGAGGGCGCATTATTGTTCGTCCACCGCAAAATACCAATATAATTCCTGAGCAATCTATAATTGTTGGCAACACGGTGCTTTATGGCGCAACCTCTCGGCAATGTTATTTTAGGGGTCATGCAGGGGAGCGTTTCGCCGTTCGTAATTCTGGTGCGATTGCGGTAGTTGAAGGCACTGGCGATCATGGTTGTGAATATATGACTGGCGGCATTGTGGTTATACTTGGCAATACTGGGCGCAATTTTGCCGCTGGCATGTCGGGCGGCATTGCCTATGTATTTGATGAGGACGGCACATTTGAAAATAGGTGTAACCTAACAATGGTCGACCTTGAACCTGTGGTTGAGGAAGAAGATCTCATGCGTCGTTTTCACCATCATGGCGGAGATCTTGAATGGCACGGCAGGGTTGATGTATCAGGCGATATGTCACGCTATGACGACGAAAGATTACAACAATTATTATCAAACCATGTGCATTATACTGGCTCAACTTTGGCAAAAAACATGCTTGATAATTGGCTTGATTTTCGCTCCAAATTTGTAAAAATAATGCCAGTTGAATATGCGCGCGCTATTAGAGAAATGGAACAAAGAAAACTTAATAAGAATAAACTTAAAAATGGAGGCCAATAAAAATGGGTAAAATAACAGGCTTCTTAGAAATTGATCGTGAGCAAAATCGAAAAGAGCCAGCTTCCGATAGAATACGTCATCAGGGTGAATTTACTATTCCTATGTCAAACAGCCGCATTATCGATCAGGCGGCTCGTTGCATGGATTGTGGCGTACCCTATTGTCATGGCAATACTGGTTGTCCAGTTCATAGCCAAATCCCAGATTGTAACGATTTAATCTATCATGGAAATTGGGAAGAGGCCACTCGCTCGCTTTATTCAACCAATAATTTCCCTGAATTTACTGGCCGTATCTGCCCTGCCCCATGCGAAGAAGCATGTGTGCTTAACCTAGAAGACAGCCCTGTTTCAATAAAAACTATCGAACAAGCAATAGCTGATAATGCTATAAAAAACGGCTGGGTTATCCCCCGTCCTGCTAAAAAAGCAACAGGTAAAAAAGTTGCAATAGTTGGCTCTGGCCCTGCAGGATTAGCAGCAGCACAACAACTAACTAGGGTTGGGCACGAAGTGCATATTTTTGAGAGAGAAGCAAAACCGGGCGGTCTTTTACGCTATGGCATTCCTGATTTCAAACTAGAAAAACACCATATTGATTTTCGTATTGAGCAATTATTAGCAGAGGGTATTATCTTTCATTTTAATGAAAATATTGGCGTAACCCGCTCATTAAAAATGCTAAGAGATAATCATGATGCGGTACTTTTATGTGGTGGATCAGAACACCCACGTGAAGTTGGCTGTAAAGGAGCTGAGCTTTCAAATGTGCATTTTGCTATGCCCTATTTAATATTGCAAAACCGCATAAATGAAAATGAAGATGTTAGCCATATTCAACCAATTAGTGCCGCCAATAAGCATGTAGTAGTAATTGGGGGCGGTGATACTGCATCAGATTGTGTTGGCACTGCTATTCGTCAAGGCGCTATTGCAGTAACCCAATTAGACATTCGCCCACAACCTCCAATTAAAGAAGATAAATTATCTTCTTGGCCCTTTTGGGCAATAAAAATGCGCACATCTTCTTCGCAAGCCGAAGGGGCAATCAGAGAGTTCTCAACCGCAAGCATGGAAATAATTGGCAATGAGAATGGGCAAGCTTCTTTTGTAAAATGCACTAAAGTTGACGAAAAGCGCCAAGCAATTAAGGGCACAGAATTTAATATAAAAGCTGATTTAGTATTAATGGCTATCGGATTTGCCCACCCAATATTTGAGGGAATGTTAGAAGAATTAGGAGCAGATTTAGATGCACGCAAAAACCTATTAGCAGATGAATTTACCTATAAAACTTCTGTTGATGGGGTATATTGCTCAGGTGATATGCGGCGTGGGCAATCATTAGTTGTTTGGGCAATAAGAGAAGGTCGCCAAGCTGCTCGCTCCATTGATTTAAACCTAATGGGCAGAACTGATTTGCCGCTATAAAAGGCTCTATTCTTTTAGTTCAACAAAGGCATCAACTCGCCCAAGTGGAGCATTAGGAAAATTAATATCGCTAGGAGCAGGAGTTATTTCTAAATCAAGCAATAACTCGTTTGCTCTTTGAGCTTCCTTATTAATTGTTAGAGCAGCTCCTGCAACTTGCAACAATCTTAATTGCCCTAACCCTTGAAATGGCAAGCGCTGTAACGCTCCTGCATCAGTGCCCTCAAGCGGATCAATAATTGCTAGGCTAATCGTTCCACTACGATAAAAACCTTTCAAAGATTGATTAATATAAAATGCCAATTTATCAGAACCAGCTCGTGAAAAATGTATGCCATCAGACTTACGCATTAACACTTGTTGCCCATTTATATCTGGCCCCTGAGAAATATATTTCCCATTCTCATCTGTAAAACGTTCATAAATATCTATAAAATCCGCCCCAGCTGAAAAACTTGCTAATTTTTGCAATGCTGAAATTTGCGCAAGTGATGCCGAAAATTTTGGCGGAGCCATTGGCGGCATTCCTAACCAAATTACTGGCTTATTAGCACTTGTTAATTGATTTAAAAATTCTGATAGACGCTGAGTATAAGCACCACGCCATGCTTCACTTAATGGTTGGGCGCTCGTTTGCTCACCCATTAATGGCTGCCTATCATTAATCCCCATAAAAACCACTAAAATATCAAAACTATCTAACTCTATTTCATTTTTAAGCGCTTCACCCCAATCATAAAAATCGCTCCTAACAAATCCAGAAGAGCCAACTCCTTTTGAGATAATTACCAAATTAGGATCATCAACATAAAAGTTGGTAAGGGATTTAGCTAAATCAACAGCTAATGAATCACCTATTACCATTAACCTAGAGGCATCAGGTGCTTTGGCAATTTCATCGTTTACCAAAGGCACACTAACACTGGGTACAGTTCTTCGAACGGTGGGTTTTTTAATTTTTTGGGGAGTTGCCTGCTTTTTTGGCGGGCCAAATAATAAATCCCACAAAGTTGGTGAGCTATTTTGAGCCACTTCTATTCGCTGTTGCGCAAAAACATTAGTAGGCGCAAGCACACCTAAAAAAAATATCAAAAATATTACAAAAAACCGATTGAACATAATTCAAACATTATCTCTCAATCAAACAATAAAGCCAAGAGAATAATAGGATAGAGCGAATAATATAGAAGGGAATAATTGGCTTTATTTTACGGCTTCAACTTTTAGAACAACGCCCTCATGCCCAATAATTTTCACACGAGCCCCTTTAGGTAAATCATCACCTGATACTCGCCAAGTCGTATCGTCCATTTTCACACGCCCAAATCCCTGATGAATTGCATCTGCAAGCACTGCCTCACGACCAACAAACCGCTCAGTACGCTTATTTAGAAATGGACTGTCGGTCTTTGTATTCATAGCCTTTCGACCAAATTTTAGCCATAGAATAATAGCAGATAATGCAAAGACACCATAAAGCGCCCATTGCACTGCAAAACTTATAGGCAAAACTAAAACCACAAGCCCTGTTGCAATAGCTGCAGCACCAAGCCAGATAAACACACCACCCGGAACAATTAATTCAATCGCTAAGATAATTAACCCGCCAACAATCCATGACCAAGCACCATATTGCGCAAGAAAAGCTAATATATCCATTTTGAAACTCCCAAATTATTTTCCAGTTGAGGGTGGGCGAGAGCCAGTTCGTTTTGATTTTGTCTTAGTTTCATCACTAAATGCCTCTTTTGCCAATTCAGCAATACCGCCAATCGCTCCAATTACATTCGCCGCTTCAATAGGCATCATTAGAACTTTTTGATTAGGTGATTTTGCAATGCTTTCAAGCGCCTTAATATAATTATTAGCCACAAAATAATTTATCGCTTGCACATCACCAACTGCAATCGCTTCAGAAACCATTGTCGTAGCTTTAGCTTCAGCTTCGGCTAGGCGTTCACGCGCTTCCGCATCTCTAAAAGCAGCTTCCTTACGACCTTCAGCTTCAAGCACTTGCGCTAATTTATCACCCTCTGCTCGTAAAATTTCAGCCTGCCTTGCACCCTCTGATTCTAAAATTGTCGCACGCTTCTCACGTTCCGCCTTCATTTGACGTGCCATCGAAGCCACAATGTCTTTTGGCGGATCAATATCTTTAATCTCAATACGAGTGATTTTCACCCCCCAAGGAGAAACCGCCGCATCAACCACCGTTAAAAGACGTTCATTTATTTCATCACGGTTCGAGAGTAATTGATCTAAAGTCATAGAACCCATAACCGTTCTAATATTAGTCATGGTTAGATTAAGTATGGCATGTTCAAGGTTAGAAACCTCATAAGCCGCTTCTGCTGCATCTAAAATTTGAAAAAAGTTTATACCGTTCGCAGTGACCGTTGCGTTATCACGAGTAATAACTTCTTGATGCGGCACGTCCAAAACCTGCTCCATCATATTTAGCCTGCGCCCAATTTTATCGATAAACGGAATGATTAAATTAAGACCCGGTTTTAGGGTGCGAGTATATTTACCAAATCTTTCAATAGTAAAATTATAGCCCTGAGGCACAATTTTAGCACCAGCAAATAACACCAATATTAGCAAAATTGCTAATGCGATAAGAGTGATTGAAAATCCGTCCATTTTTTTCTCCCTAAAACAAAGCTATATTATAGAATCACATTGTTAATTTAATTATCTCCCAATGTAGGTAGCAATATAGCTTTGTGCAAGCTTGTTGAGCACATAATAATCTTAATCTTATCATTTCATTACCCCACATCACTAGATTGTGAACGATATATTGTCTAAGCTGTTTTTAGGACTAGAATCAAAAAGGTTCGCATTAAAGTTCATAACAGGAGAAAATTATGAAAAACCTACTTAAATCAGCTCTATTAGGTTCAATAGCCTTAATAGGGCTTGGCGCTACACCAGTGCTTGCTCACTATAAGCTAACCATTTTACACACCAATGATTTCCACGCTCGTTTTGAGCCAATAAGCAGATTTAACGGCCCTTGCTCAAGCGCAGATAACGAAGAGGGAAAATGTTTTGGCGGCTCAGCACGGCTTGAAACCGCTATTAATGATGCACGCGCCCGTGCAGAAAATACGCTTTTAGTTGATGGCGGAGATCAATTTCAGGGCACATTATTTTATACATATTATAAAGGAAAATTTACCGCAGAAATGATGAACGAGCTTGGTTATGATGCCATGACTGTTGGCAATCATGAATTTGATGATGGTCCGTCAGTATTGCGTGAATTTATGCAAAATGTAAATTTCCCAGTTGTTATGTCAAATGCTGATGTAAGTAATGAGCCAGAATTAAAGGATATTTTGAAAAAATACACTATTGTAAAAAAAGGAAAAGAAAGAATTGGTATTATTGGGCTAACCCCACAAGATACAGATGAACTTGCTAGTCCCGGTGAAAATATTACTTTTTTTGATCCAGTTGCTTCTGTACAAGCACAAGTTGATGAATTAACAGCACAAGGTGTAAACAAAATCATCGTTCTTTCCCATTCTGGTTTTGATGTTGATCTTGAAGTAGCAAGAAACACCACTGGTGTTGATGTTATAGTTGCTGGCCATTCAAACACTTATCTTTCAAATGTTTCAGATAAAGCAGAAGGACCTTATCCTACAATGGTTGGCGATACTGCGCTTGTTGCAGCTTTTGCCTATGGCAAGTTTTTGGGCGAGTTAAATCTTACTTTTGATG
The DNA here is from genome assembly GCA_024280655.1 of Alphaproteobacteria bacterium. Classification (GTDB taxonomy): domain Bacteria; phylum Pseudomonadota; class Alphaproteobacteria; order Rhizobiales; family Devosiaceae; genus S141-66. The sequence continues at coordinate 13,216 of JAJRPR010000200.1, forward strand.
ATAATGGCATTATTACTGAAGCCTTTGGTGAGCCAATTATTATGGACGCCAAAGTTATTGAAGAAGTATCAGTAAAAGCCCGTGTTGCTGAAATGGCAATTCCACTTGAAGAAATTCGTCAAAAAGTTGTAGCAAAAGCTAATTATGCGATTGATGGTGAAAGAGCAAATTGCCGCGTTAAAGAATGCCAGATGGGCAATCTAATATCTGATGCAATGCTTGATAGAGTTAAAGGTCAAGGTATTTCTATAGCCATTCAAAATGGTGGCGGAATTCGAGCATCGATCAATGCTGGTGAAACAACAATGGGAGAAGTATTTCAAGTGCTTCCATTCCAAAACACTCTTTCAACTTTTTGGGTAAGTGGGCAAACAATAATTAATGCACTTGAAAATGGCGTTAGCCAAGTTGAAGAAGTTAAAGGGCGTTTCTTACAAGTTGCTGGCCTAACATTTACTTGGGATCAATCTATTGCTCCAAATGAAGGTAGAATTAGCGATGTTAAAGTAAAACAAGATGGCTCTTGGGTAGCGATTGATCCAAATGCTGAATATGGTGTTGTTTCTAACAATTTTCTTCGTAGCGGTGGCGATGGATTTAAAATGTTTGGTGATGCAAGAAACATCTATGATTATGGCCCAGATCTAGCTGAAGTAGTAGCTGATTATTTGTCTAAATCTAACGGATATGTTCCTTATATGGATGGCCGTATTTCCAAAAAATAACCATACTTTATGACTATAGAACAGCCCTAAAAATTTACTTTTTGGGCTTTTCATTTTTCTCCAAATTAACTGTAGATTTAATGTCCATTCGACATATAAAAAAAATCATCTATGATTATTTCATGCAAGAAACTATCGCCAAAACCACCATCTATAACCTTATCAATGCGGGGCATCTCGCACGCCAAGCTATGCTTGTGCCATTGCAATCTCATGGGCTAGTTCCAGGAGATGATGCAATTCTTTTTGCGCTATCAAACCCTAATGGAGAAAGCGAAGAAAATCTTTGTCTTTTAACATCGCTTGATAAAGTAGCTCTTGATGCTCGCCTTGATCGTCTAGCAGCTCTTGAAATTTTACAACGAGTAGAAATTGGCAATAAAAACCAACCAGCCGCTCGCCTAAGCGAAAAAGGCTTTAAGGTGTCAAACAATCTAGTAGCAAATTGGCAACAACTTGATGAAGCTCTTATTGGTGAATTAAGCAACAAAGAAAAAGATAAGCTACAAAAAAATCTCAATCGCTTTATCAAACTGCTTAGCCTTTGAACGAAGATAGATTAATTTGCTAATTTCTTAGTGTCTTTTATTTCTTGATGTCTTTTATTTCTTGATGTCTTTTATTTCTTAGTGTCTTTTATTTCTTGGCATCCCTTGCCAGACTTTCTATCTTTACAAAATCACCTGCAATAATTGCTTCTTTTGGCGTGACAAAAGATCCGCCAACACAAATCACATTAGATAGACCAAGATAGGATCTAGCATTTTTTTCATTAATGCCACCAGTTGCACAAAATTTAATATCCTGAAATGGGGATATAAAATTTTTCAACATATTCACGCCGCCAAGCGCCTCCGCTGGGAAAAATTTAAGGTATTTATATCCCATTTCAGACGCTGCCATTATTTCGGTGGCGCTAGCAACTCCGGGTAATAATGGAATAGAAATATCTGTTGCCTGTTCTAATAATTTTTTTGGTGCGCCAGGTGAAACCATAAATTGACAACCAGCATCAATAGATTGTTGCATCATAGAAAGATCTCTGATTGTACCAGAGCCAACAATCGCTCCCTTAACTTTAGCCATTTCTTTTATAACTTTTAGGGCATTTTTTGTACGCAATGTAACTTCAATAACTGGCAGCCCACCAGCAACTAAGGCGTTAGCTAGTGGTTTTGCTTTACTTACATCATCAAGAACAATAACAGGAATAATTGGCGCTAGTGATAATATATTGTTCAATTTCTTTATATCTTGAGCCATGTTATTTCCTTCGCACTATTTCTAACATATAAGAATTGAAATTTTGACAAAACAAAATTACTCTATTTTTGAACGACTATATTTATGGTTTTAATTCAATAGGAACAGGTGGCTTTTCTTTAACCAGCAAAATTGATATGCGTTGGTTAGAGGCTAAATAAGGGTCATTAGGGAAAAATGGCTCAGCATCACCCTTTCCAACAACCGAGTAAATTCTATCCGATGAAAGCCCAAATTCTTCTAAAATTGCTCGAACAGAATTTGCTCTATCAGATGAAAGTTCCCAACGTCCATAACGTGGGTTAGTATATTTTATACCCGCCGCAGTATGCCCGCTTATACGAATTTGATTTGGCATTTTTTCAAGCATTGGTGCCATTGCAGCAATAGCTTTGCGTGTTCTTTCAAAGGGATATTTTGACCCTTCCGGAAACATTGACCGAGCTTGTTGATCACTAATAATAATGTTCACACCCTCTTCCGTATCTTCAACAATAAGATTATCTGAAATATAGGTTATTTCTGGCATATCTTGCCAAGCTTGTTTTAGTGATTCAGCGGCTAGCGAAAACTGATCTGCTGCTTCAACCTCATTTTTTTCAACATCAAAAGTATTTGCTTGCGGCCCTTGCTGCGAAAATTGATCATTTTCTACTGGAGAATAATCAGAATCTGATTCAACTTGTTTATCTGAAACCTGCTTTAAGAATTCACGCTCTGGATTGCCATTTATTTCAATTACCCCTGATTTCTTGTTTATAGCCAATATTCCAAAAGCATCACGCATCGAGCCAGCAACAACTTGTAGCTTTTCTTGATCTTGAATAGAGAACGAAATGATAAGCACAAAAAAACACACAAGAATGGACATTAGGTCAGCAAAAGTTACTAACCATTCTGGAATTCCTGCATCTACTGGTTTTTTACGTGCCATTTCTTTTCCAAACGCTAGCTTTTATGCAGCTTCTGCCAATTCTTCATTTGCTTGGCCTTCAGGTAAATATGCTGTTAGCATTTCACGGATAAGTGCTGGGCTTTTGCCATCACGAACTGACATAATACCATCAATTATTAAAGTCTGGTTGACCTCTTCAGTATCAAATTTTGATGTGAGCTTATCGGCAATAGGCAGGCAAACTAGGTTTGCCAAAACCGCACCATAAAGCGTGGTAAGCAAAGCAACCGCCATCGCAGGGCCAATCGCTCCAGGATCATCCATATTAGCTAGTAATTGCACCAAACCAACAAGCGTTCCAATCATTCCAAAGGCTGGCGCTGCATCTCCAAGTGATTTGAAAACACGTTGCCCCTCTTGAAGGCGAGTTAATAATTGATCACGTGCCAATTCCATAGATTCACGAATAAAACTACTATCATATCCATCAGCAATAAATTGCGCACCTTTTTGCAGATTCTCATCATCTAATTCAAGGCTCTCAAGACCCAAAGGACCAGAACGACGAACAATATCACCCATCTCAGCAATATTATCGATCAATTCACGTGGATCTACTTTTTTATGCACAAAAGCTACTTTGCCACCGATCTTAAATGCACTAAGCACGCCAGAAAGCGGAAAGCGTACTAAAGTAACAGCTAGACCACCGCCAAACACAATCAACACAGATGGTCCATCAACAAATTGCGAAAAGAGCCGCCCATTAGAATAGCAATAGTTATAAATCCTGCACCTGCAATAATGCCTATAATTGTAGCTAGATCCATCGCAATAGCCCCTTACCAAAAAAGAAAATAATTGCACCCATAATGGCAAAATAGAAATAATGTGCTGTTAAGTAACAAGGTTAATTATTTGCAACTTTTTTATAGTAAAAACCAATAAATTTAGGAATTGTTAAGCATAAATACAGCTTAATGGTTAGGATTCTAACATTTCTGCGAAATTCGCTTTTTAGAGCTGGCTGAAAAATGGCAACTAACTTATGCAAAAAATATATTAGCGCTTTAATGCTAACTTTAAGCATAGGAATAATCCCTGCCTTTGGTGCTGATTTTAACTATGGGGGCGATGGTTCAGCAAGTAATAATCTAGATCTATTGCGAGGCTCATATGAAACTGGATGTTATTACCCTGCGATTTGTGGGGGACTATTAGTTGAGGGTGAAATAGATGGTTCTCCCTCTTTAAAAAGTGCAACACAAGCAGTACCTCATATTCATCAAAAAAACCCCCCTCAAGCAAGTATAATGCTTAAGCAAAAACAAGGTCCCCTTGCTCTTATTCCGCTTGAAAATAACCAAATAAATTATCAAGCAAATATATTTGCACCAAGCACCACCTTTGATTGGTCTATTTCATTAAGAGGCGCATATCGCAAAGATTATAACGGTGAACGTTTTGAAACTATTCTTGCACCAAATGTCAGCATCACTCAAAGAAATAAAAACGCTATATACAATTTAGAGGCTCAAGCCAGTCTTGCTAAAGCAAGCGATAGTGATTTTAGCATAAGAAATGCCAGCACTGGATTTAATGCTATTTTGAGAATTGATAAAGAAACTTCTCTTTCGTATGGTGCCAATGCGCAAATTTCACAAGAAGATGTGAACTCCCTAGGCATAGCCAATAATATTATTTCCCCACCTGCAATATTAAACCTAAATGCAAATGCAGCAATTTCAAGAGAATTTGGCAGGTTAACAGGAGAATTGCGCTTAGGTTATGCTCGTGATTTATATTCTAACACTGGCTTGGCTGGCGGATTATGGCAAGATAATAGCGCCAGAAATCGCAATTCCTATAGTGCCGGATTGCGCTTAACCCAAGAAATCACCCCAATTATTAATGCCTATATTGATTTAGAGGCCGCTCGAAATATTTTTGATACAACATCAACCATAGGGCTAACCACCACGCAAAATAATTGGGCATTAAATGGGCGTGCAGGACTTAGCGGTAACTGGAGCAATGTTATTTTAGCTGATATTTCAGCAGGTTACGCACTTCGTCAATTTGATAGCA
>JAJRPR010000201.1 GCA_024280655.1 Alphaproteobacteria bacterium
ATAAATTATGAAAATGAGCCTTAAGGATCTTTCAAAGGTCTTAAATCTATCTCAAACAACAATTTCACGCTCTCTAAATGGCTATCCCGAAGTTAAAGAAAAAACACGAAAAAGGGTGCAAGAGGCGGCAAAGAAATATCACTATCTTCCAAGCAACCGAGCCAAAAGCCTCGCAACAGGTCGTGCGATGGCAATCGGCCATATTATTCCGCTTTCTTCACATGAGGCGGTTAATCCCATTTTCACTGATTTCATTTCGGGAGCAAGTGAAACATATTCAAAAGCTGGATATGAATTATTGCTTCGTGTTGTAAAAGACGAGGACGAAGAAAAAACCTATCGTGAATTAGTTGCCAAACATTCCGTTGATGGAGTTATTGTGCATGGCCCAAGAGTGCCAGCACCCCACACTCCTGACCCCAGAATTGAACTTTTACAAAGAATAAATATGCCTTTTTTAATGCACGGGCGTGCAGCAGATGATCATCATCAATATGCTTGGCTAGATATGAATAATAAAAGCGCATTTAAGCGAGCCACAGGGTTTTTATTAGATTTGGGGCATGTTAGAATAGGCCTTATAAATGGACTTGAAATCATGAATTTTGCAGCCAGACGTAAAAATGGCTATGAAGAGGCGCTAAGGGAAAGAAACATAGAAATTGATGAAGCACTTATATATAGCGATGAAATGATGGAACCTTATGGTTATGCTAGCGTGATGAAAATGATGGCCTTGCCAAACCCTCCAACGGCCTTTTTAGTGTCCTCAATAATTCCAGCCATTGGTGTTCGGCGTGCAATCCATGATTTAGCCTTAGAAATGGGCAAAGATATTTCGGTTATTATTCACGATGATGAGCTTTCATTTTTAAAAAATGGCGGTGAAATTCCAATGTTTACCTGCACTCGATCATCTGCTCATAAGGCTGGCAGGCGCTCGGCACAAATGTTACTTGATATTATAACCAATGAGCAAACAGCATTAAAACATGAATTATGGGAAGCGCCTCTGACCATTGGAAAATCAACAGGCCCAGCACCTAAAAAATAGGAAATAGAGATGATTATAGTTGGCGGTGAAAACCTAGTCGATTTAATTGAACAGCGAGAAAAAGATAGTGATCCTATATTTCAGGCACAATTAGGCGGATCACCCTATAATTGCGCTTTAGCTATTGGGCGGCAAGGAGTAAAAGTTGCGTATTTAACCCCCATTTCAAATGATAAATTTGGTGATCTATTGGCAGATAATTTAACTGATTCTAATGTTACATTGCTTGCAAAACGATCAAATAAACCAACATCATTAGCTCTTGCAACGCTTGAAAAGGGCAATGCTAAATATCAATTTTATCGTGAGAATACAGCAGATCGCATGATCAGTCTTGCAGCGCTTAATAAAATAACTCCCAAAGATGCAAAAGCTTTTTTTGTCGGCTCATTAGCATTAACCCAACAAAAAGATGGAGATATTTGGGCTGAATATTTATTCCAAATGCAACAAAAGGGACTATTCATTGCACTTGACCCCAATATTCGAGCAAATTTTATCAAGGATAAAAAAAGCTATCTTTTGCGCTTAAATAAAATATTAGATAATTGTGATTTGTTAAAATTAAGCGATGAGGATTTACATTATTTAGTACCTAAGATGACACTTATAAATGCTGCAAAATCACTGTTGGCAGGATCATCAGCACGGCTAATTATAGTTACAATAGGAAAGGATGGTGCTTTTGCTATTAATCGTTTTGGGCAAATAGTTGATGTTAAAGCATCTAAAACAAATAGATTTATAGATTCTATTGGGGCAGGGGACACTTTTATGGCAAGCACTATTGCCTATCTTTGTAAAAACAATCTCTTAAGCGCAAAATCACTAAATGAAATGAGCGTCAAAAATATAGAAAACATGCTAAAATATGCCAGCAAAGCTGCTACATTAAATTGTGAAAAACTAGGGTGTAATCCTCCCTTTTTAAAAGAGATAAAATAACTTAACATTCCTTTTATCAATAAGATATCTTATTGTTATGTTTTCGGTATTTTAATAATTACCTTTAGCCCGCTCCTGTTTGATTTTGCAAAAATTAACTCTCCCGAATTCATTAAAACTATTTCATTGGCAATCGAAATGCCAATGCCCGTGCCAGAGCCTTTGCTATCAAGACGCACGCCACGTTTGCCGAGTAAATTAAGTTGTTTCTCGCTTAAGCCCTTACCATCATCTTCAATTATTATATTGATGTGTTTTTGCTCAGCATTTGCGCTAATATAGATATTGCTATTTGTCCATTGTGTTGCGTTTTCAATTATTATTCCTAGTAATTCGAGTAGGTCTGGCTCATCTAAATCAACCTCAATTTTGCTGTTTATATCAATATGCCATTCTATTTTAGCGCTCTTTGGGGTTTTCTTGAGCGTGTTAACCACACGATTTAAGTGCTTTAGTAAAGGAGTTGCGAAATGGTCGGCTTTTGAGCGAGTTTTAAGGCGTGATAGGCGTAATTGGTGATCGATAATTGCCGACATATCTTTAGTATTTTGTGCAATGATTTTTGCACTTTCATGATTACCAGATTTGCGTATATTTTCAATTTCAGAATTTAGAACCGTAAGCGCAGTTTTCAGCCCATGCGCCAGATTGCTTGCTCTTGTCCTAGCAAAAGAAATAGATTTATCTTGAACATCAAGCAATTCGTTTACTTCGTTGATAAGCGGCATTACTTCGGGCGGGTGATTTTTGCTCATTCTCTTTTTAGTTGCAGTTCTTACAGCATTAATATCTCGCTTAATTGCTGAAAGAGGCGCAAGACCCAAACTTATTTGCACCCAAGCAGCGATGGAAAGGGCAACAGCTAAAATTGCTAGCGCACGTAATAAATCAAAACGAAACTGTTTTGTAGCCTTATAAAAATTGTTCAAATCTTCTGCAAGAATTATATCCAGCTCTATAAAAGATCCGTCCCTTTTTTCAAATTGCAAACGTTGAATAAACGCAATAGCGAGAGTTCCCTCAGGGTCAATTATATTGGCGATATTCAAACTTCTATCAAACAATGTTTTATCTTCAAGATTGAATTCTTGATCCCACATTGAGCGTGATCTTGATCGTGCGTTAGTTTTAGCATTTGTTATTTGCCAATATATATCGCCATAAGGTATTTGAAAACGAGGATCTGCTAATGGCGCTTTTAATGTTGGAATATCAATTTCAGGATCGATTTGTGCTATTAATCGGTCAAACTGGTTTGACAAGTCAGATTTTAGGGAGCTCTCGATATGAGAAGCAAAAAGTGATGATATTACAAAGCCAGCAATAACAAGTGCTATTATTATTGAGGTTGCAGAAGCTGCAAAAAGCCTTAGACGCAATGAGTTTGAGCGTAAAGAGATAGGCTTCACAATCTAGCCTTAAACTTATTCATTTTCATCTTCCATTATATAGCCAAAACCGCGCCGCGTTTTAATTGAATTTTTGCCTAACTTTCTTCTCGTGCGCCCAACAAGCACTTCAATGGAATTAGAATCACGCTCAAAATCTTGCGAATAAAGATGTTCCGTTAATTCCATCTGGTCAACCACACGATTATTATTGTGCATTAGATAAGACACAAGTCTATATTCTTGTGGGGTGAGGGGGATTGGTTGCCCCTCACGAGAAACTCGCATTTGCCTTGTATCAAGCACAATATCATTAACTACAATATTTGGTGCTGCATGACCAGTTGAGCGCCTAACAAGCGATCTAACACGTGCAACTAATTCTTCTGGGCGATATGGTTTGACAAGGTAATCATCAGCACCACTATCTATTCCTTCAACTCTCTCGTCCCAGTTGCCACGTGCAGTAAGGATTAATACAGGGGTTATGCAATTTTCTTTGCGCCAGCGCTTAAGAATTGTAAGTCCGTCAAGGGTTGGAAGTCCTAAATCAAGAATAATAACATCAAATGGCTCACTAGAACCAAGAAACCAGCCTTCTTCGCCATCTTTTTCTAGTACGGTTAAAAAACCAGCAAGCTCAAGAGCAGTGCTAATTGAAGCACCAATTTTTTAATCATCTTCTATTATTAAAGCACGCATATTATTTGCCCAATAATTCACCAGAGTTAGCGTTAAAATACGCCTTTTTTACATAACCAGAATTATCAATATACTTAAAGCGATAAATTAGCTTAGCACGTTTTCTATATAGTGAAATATCAATAATTTTGCCATCAAATTCTTCTTCAAACAGCCGTATCATTTCTTTTAGAGAAATTGTTTCTTGAGCCTTAAGAGCTTCTAAAGCCTGTTTTTGGTCATCGTCATCGTCGTCATCGTCATGATCATCATCGCCGTCGTCATAATCATAATCATCATCATCGTCATCTGGACTTGCATAGGCAGGCAAGGCACTAACGATATTTACACTCGGAGCGATCAATGAGGTAAGCAGCAGTAAAAAAAGTCTTCTATCCATTTTTCTACTCTACCATAGTTTTTCTGACAATTCACTGACAATATGCTCACCGTTTAGTCATCTCGGCTCTGATAGGTTCGAATCACAGCAGATTTTCTGCTTTTCAACGAATGAAGGAACTATTATGAAAACTACTATAACAACGTCCCTAGCCGTATTAGCAATGATGCTAGTTTCAACAGCACCAATCAAAGCACAAAATATCAAGGATGTATTGTCAGTTTCAGTATTAACTGAGTTTTGCGCTGATAAAGCAAATGGCTCAGAACATTATGTAAGATTTACGCAGCCAGACGGCTCAAAAATCAAAGGCGAAATTGAGTGCGGTGATGACGATGATCGTGATGATAATGGCGATGATTATGATCGTGATGATAATGATGATGATTATGATCGTGATGATGACGACGATAGGGATGACGATTAATTAAATAGACACATCATTAATAATAAGGAATTTTCTCTCAATTCACCCTCATAACATTCCCCCAAATA
>JAJRPR010000202.1 GCA_024280655.1 Alphaproteobacteria bacterium
CGATTTGGCGCACCGACACATAAAAAAACTCGCCATTTAGTTTCGGGTGTTGTTTCTGGTGTTGGGGGGTATGGTAATTGTTTTGGTGTTCCAACCGTTGGCGGTGAAGTCGAATTTGATGAACGATATAATGGCAATATTTTGGTCAATGCCTTTGCGGCTGGCTTAGCTGATACCGATAGCATCTTTTATTCTGAAGCCAAAGGCGTTGGGCTTCCTGTAGTTTATCTTGGTGCAAAAACTGGCCGTGATGGGGTTGGTGGCGCAACAATGGCTTCAGCCGAATTTGACGATGATATTGATGAAAAACGACCAACGGTGCAAGTTGGTGATCCATTTACCGAAAAACGCCTAATGGAAGCAACGCTTGAATTAATGAAAACTGGTGCAGTGATTGCCATTCAAGATATGGGTGCGGCTGGCCTTACCTGCTCAGCGGTTGAAATGGGCGCTAAGGGTAATCTTGGCATTGAGCTTAACCTTGATAATGTCCCTGTGCGTGAAGAAAATATGACCCCTTACGAGATGATGCTTTCTGAAAGTCAGGAGCGTATGTTGATGGTTTTGCACCCCGAAAAAGAGCCGGAAGCACGTGCGGTGTTTGAAAAATGGGAGTTAGATTTCGCTACCGTTGGCAAAACTACTAATGATTTGCGTTTTCGTATCTTATGGCAAGGGACAGAAGTTGCCAATTTGCCTATCAAAAAACTAGGTGATGAAGCACCTGAATATGATAGAGATTGGATTGCGCCAAAGCCTAAAAAACCTCTTGAGCAAACATTGCCAAATGATGATGTAGCAGATGTTTTACTTAAAATGCTAGGCCTACCAAATCTTTGCTCTCGCCGCTGGGTGTGGGAGCAATATGACACGCTTATTCAAAGTAATTCGTTGCAAATTCCGGGTGGTGATGCTGGCGTTGTGCGGGTTGAGGGGCATGAAACTAAAGCGCTAGCTTTTTCATCTGACGTTACCCCTCGCTATGTTGAAGCGGATCCGTTTGAGGGCGGCAAACAAGCGGTTGCTGAATGTTGGCGCAATATTAGCGCAACTGGTGCGACACCCCTCGCCTGCTCTGACAATCTAAATTTTGGCAATCCTGAAAAGCCTAATATTATGGGGCAGTTAGTGATGGCAATTAAAGGAATAGGTGAAGCTTGTCGTGAATTAGATTTTCCAATCGTATCGGGAAATGTATCCCTTTATAATGAAACAAATGGTGTTGCTATCCTGCCTACCCCAACCATTGCTGGTGTTGGTCTATTGCAAGAATGGGACAAAATGGCTCGCATTGGTTTTGCTGGCGAAGATGATGCGATTTTGCTTATTGGCGCTCCTAGTGATTGGGGGCATCATTTGGGGCAGTCTATTTATATGCGTGATATTGTGGGTAATTTTGATGGGCCGCCTCCCCCTGTTGATCTTAGCCACGAGAAAAAAACTGGCGAATTTGTGCGTAAATTAATCAATGAAAAAATAACCACCGCAGTGCATGATTGCTCAGATGGCGGCTTAGGCATTGCGCTTGCTGAAATGGCAATGGCGGGCAATATTGGCGCAAAGGTCAATCAGCTTAATGAATTAAACCCGCTAGCTACTTTTTTTGCTGAAGATCAAGGGCGTTATATTGTTAGTATCAAGCGCAGAAACCTTGAAAGAGTATTAGAAATGTCTGAAAATAACGATGTTTTTACCGCTTGGATTGGAGTAACTGGTGGAGATAGCTTGCAATTAGGGCAAACAACACCCATACCTATCATGGAACTTAAAAAAGCCCATGAGAAATGGTTTCCTGAATTTATGAAAGAGGAATTATAATGGAAATTGAAGAAATTGAAAATATGATAAGAGAGGCCATTCCAGATGCTGTTGTTACAGCAGAAACCAATGATGGTCGCCATTATTCCGCTATAGTCATATCTAAGGCTTTTGCAGGAATGGCACGAGTGCGCCAACACCAAATGGTTTATGCAGCTTTAGGCGATAAATTGGGCTCTGAAGATTTGCACGCCTTTGCGCTTACTACCAAAACCCCAGAATAGAGTAGATGTTTGATGGCTTTAGAGAAATAAATGGATATGATATAAATAAAACTTAGAATTACCCTCCTTCGTCATCCTCGTGCTTGACACGAGGATCCAGAAATATTTCTGGCATCGCATGGATTATCGGGTAACTTTTTGTCTTCGCGCCAGACAGACTGCCCGATAATGACGAGAGGGGATAATGACTAGGTGGGTAACTAACTAATTTATATAATAATAAAGGAAAAATTATGAGTAATACCGAACAAACAATCAAAGACCTTATCAATTCAAACGACGTATTTTTATTTATGAAGGGCTCCCTTGATTTTCCACAATGCGGATTTTCTGGTCAGGTCGCACAAATTTTTTCCTATCTTGATTTGGAAGTTAGCTCTTTTAATATTTTGGAGGACGAAGAAATTCGTCAAGGCATAAAAGATTTTTCAAATTGGCCAACCATACCGCAATTATATATTAAAGGTGAATTTGTTGGTGGTGCGGATATTATACGTGAGATGTTTCAGGCTGGAGAATTGCAAACCTTGTTAAGTGAAAAAGGTATTAATTTTAAGAGCGAGGGCTAGGCAATGAGCAAAATTTGGTCGATTTATCTTTCAGGTGAAATCCATAGCGATTGGCGCGAGCAAATTATTGCTGGCGCTAAAGCGCAAAAATTACCAGTTGAATTTTCTGCGCCAAATACTAATCATCAAGATAGTGATGATTGCGGTGTAGTAATTTTGGGTAAAGAAGAAAGCAAATTTTGGCACGATAATAAAAGTGCAAAAATCAACGCCATTCGCACCAGAACGCTAATATCAGAAGCTGATATTGTGGTGGTGCGCTTTGGTGAAAAATATCGGCAATGGAACGCTGCCTTTGATGCAGGCTTTGCTAGCGCCTTAGATATTCCACTTATTGTCATGCACCAAGACGAGCATCAACACCCATTAAAAGAAGTTGATGCGGCAGCACTTGCAGTTACAAAAACTCCGCAAGAGGTGATTGATATTTTAGCCTATGTTATTGAAGGCAAGCTAGCTTAATTTTATTGGCGTCTTGTCAGTGCTCTTGCCAAATCATTTTTTTAAGTTCAAGTTGTATTTATCTAACCCTCCTTGAGAATTGGATTATTAGGCCAATAAAATTGGTGCTGGTATTTCTTTGGAATAAATAATGAAACGATTTGAATTTATTGCTCTTATTGCAGCGCTTTTGGCACTTAATGCTCTAACGATTGATATAATGTTGCCTGCCTTGCCTGATATTGCGGCATCGCTAGGGCTTAGCAACGCCAATGATGCGCAATTAGTTATCAGCTCATATTTATTTGGGGTTGGTATTTCATTATTGTTTTTTCGGCCTATTGCTGATCGATTTGGACGGCGAGCGCCTTTATATTTTGGGTTTGTTGTCTATATCCTAACTTCACTTTTGGCAATTATTGCGCCCTCCTTTGCTATGCTTTTATTATTGCGGTTTGTGCAAGGATTGGGCACTGCTGCTTTTCGAGTGGTGGCTATGGCAGTGGTAAGGGACAGCTATCAAGGGCGAGCAATGGCTGAAATAATGTCACTTACCTACATGGTTTTTATGATTGTGCCGATTTTAGCACCCGGAGTTGGTCAAGTGATATTGCTAGTTGGCTCATGGCAAATGATATTTTTATTCGTTGCTATGACTGGAATTATTACAGGCATCTGGGCATATTTTCGACTTCCAGAAACCTTAGATAAAGCCAACCAGCGCCCCTTAACAATTAAAAGTATTTTTGATGGTTTCAAAATAGTTCTTAGTAATAGGCTTGCCTCCCTATATGCGATTTCTACCATGTTTTTATTTGGTGCATTACTTGGCATGTTAAACTCATCACAACAAATATTTGTTGATGTTTATGATTTTGATATTTATTTTCCACTGGTTTTTGCAGGTTTAGCCTTTGTCATGGCGGTTGCTTCTTATTTGAATTCACGCATGGTTGGGCATTTTGGTATGCGCCGCATGGCACATTTTGCAATTATTATTATCACGATTTCGGGCTTTGTTATGCTTATCTTTAGCCTGTTTGGTAAAGTGCCATTTCTTGTTTTTTATATTTTGATGGCGATATATCTATTTATGTTTTCGTGGGCTTCAGCCAATATGAACTCCCTTGCCATGCAACCTTTAGGCAAAGTCGCAGGAACTGCCGCCTCTGCATTTGGGTTTATTCAAACTATTGGCGGCGCTACTATTGGCATGATAATTGGTCGCATGTTTAACCAAACTATTATGCCATTAGCTATAGGGTTTTCTTTAGTTGGCATTGCTTGTTTGTTGTTGGTGTTGATTGCAGAAAAGGGTAAATTGTTTGGCTCTGACGAAGAATAGTATATCAGCCAAAAACTGACCAACCTGCTCTTTGCGCAATTATTTCTAATGCAATAGTACCTATTAGTGAATTGCCGTTATTATCAAGTCCGGGAGAAAAAACCGCAATAGATGCGGTTTTTGGAACGACTGCCAAAATACCACCACCAACTCCACTTTTTGCAGGTAGGCCAACCCGAAAGGCAAAATCGCCAGATCCGTTATAATGACCACTAGTTAGCATGAGGGAATTTATTCTTTTGGCTCTTAAAGATGAAACTACATTATATCCATTTATCGGGTTTTTGCCACTTGCGGCTAAAAACAAACCTGATTTTGCTAGTTGTTCGCACGACATTGCTAAAGCGCATTGATGAAAATATACTCCTAATACTTCATCAACAGAATGTTTTATCACTCCAAAAGATCGCATAAAATGAGCCAAAGCAAAATTTCTATCGCCATGCTCTATTTCAGAATTTGCAACATTTTTGTCTATAATAATTGAACTATCATTAGCTAAATATTGAACAAATCTTACAATTTCAGCAATCGCTTCTTTAGGTTGATATTCCCCCAATATCACATCTGTAACGGCAATAGCTCCAGCATTTACAAATGGATTGCGAGGTCGACCCATCTCATGTTCAAGCTGAACTATTGAGTTAAACCTTGTGCCTGATGGTTCACGCCCAACCCTTGACCACAGGCCATCACCAACTTTGCCTAAAGCTAGAGTAAGCGTGAAAAGTTTAGAGATTGATTGGATTGAAAATGTCTCACTTGAATCGCCAACATTATAAATTTTGCCATCAGTTGTAGCTAGTGAAATACCAAATTTATTTGGCGAGATTTTAGCTAATTGCGGAATATAATCCGCAATTTTTCCCTCACCTAAGCGCTCCCTCAGCTCACCATGAACATCATCAATAAGCTGTTGCAGATTACCCATAAGTCCCCCAAAATATCTAACCTAAATGATGATAATCAAATAAACATTAAACCTCAAATCTATGGAGCGAAATAGTACTAATTAAAATGGAATATCATCATCCGCATTGCCGCCATCAAATGAAGGTGCGCTAGATGATGGGCTATTACCTCCGCCCTGAGTGCCACCAGAATAACCACCACCGCCACCTGCATTATCACCCCGACCATCAAGCATTGTCAAAGTTGAGTTAAAGCCCTGCAAAACGATTTCGGTTGTATATTTATCATTACCTTCTTTATCTTGCCATTTGCGAGTTTGCAGTTGGCCTTCAATATAGACTTTTGAGCCCTTTTTTAGATATTGCTCTGCAATTCGTGCCAAGCCTTCAGAAAATATAACCACACGATGCCATTCGGTGCGTGTTTGGCGCTCGCCAGTGTTTCGGTCTTTCCAGCTTTCAGAAGTGGCTATTGAAAGATTAACCACAGGCTTGCCGTTTGAAGTTTGACGCACATCGGGATCATTTCCCAAATTACCAATCAAAATTACCTTATTAACACTACCTGCCATGATGTTTCCTTTCAAAAGCCTTTGCTACGCCCTTTGCCAGCGCAATCCTATTTCTACCTTTGTCTAACTATATTACATGATAAGCAAGCACGATTATCAATTTTCAACATTCTAGAATCACATATCAATACATGTTCTCTTTATGTTCTTTTTTGTGAGTAAATGTCAAGCCAAAAAACAATTTTCAACATGCAAAAAATATTTCAACTTTATACTTGTTCTTCTTATGTTCATGCTATAATAGATGAATCAAAATTACCACTTTTTTATTATAAGGTCGCCTATGCCTAAGCAAAAATTGCAAAATGATGAGATTGTTATTCGTGGTGCAAAAGAGCATAATCTGAAAAATATCAGCATTTCTTTGCCTCGCAATAAGCTTATTGTGATGACGGGGCTTTCTGGCTCGGGCAAATCTTCGCTGGCGTTTGATACTATTTATGCCGAAGGGCAACGCCGTTATGTTGAAAGTCTTTCAGCATACGCACGTCAATTTTTGGAAATGATGCAAAAACCTGATGTTGAGCAAATTGATGGGCTTTCCCCTGCTATCTCTATTGAACAAAAAACCACCTCGAAAAACCCCCGCTCAACGGTTGGCACTGTTACTGAAATCTACGATTATTTACGCCTGCTTTTTGCTCGTGTTGGCGTGCCCTATTCCCCTACAACTGGCAAAAAAATTGAAAGCCAGACCATCTCGCAAATGGTTGATAAGGTTTTGGCGCTTGATGAGGGGGTGCGGCTTTATTTGCTAGCCCCGATTGTGCGCTCTCGTAAGGGCGAATATAAAAAAGAGCTAGCTGAACTATTAAAGCGTGGTTTTTCTCGGGTTAAAATTGATAGTGAATTTTATGAATTAGAAGACACACCAGAACTTGATAAAAATATCAAACATGACATTGATATTGTTGTTGATAGGCTTGTGGTTAGCTCTGATATTTCTTCTCGTTTGGCGGATAGTTTTGATGTGGCGCTAAAATTGGCCGATGGCATTGCTATTGTTGAATTGGCGGATAAAAAGGACAGTGATGGAAATAATCAGCGCATAGTTTTTTCTGAAAAATTCGCCTGCCCTGTTTCAGGTTTTACTATTGCAGAAATTGAGCCACGCTTATTTTCGTTCAATAATCCGCATGGCGCATGTCAAACTTGTGATGGGCTTGGCTTTAAGAGTGAAGTTGATGCTGAAATGGTTGTTCCTGATAGTACAAAATCGCTTGGAGCTGGTGCGATTTTACCATGGTCAAAAACTTCCTCACCCTATTATACACAAACGCTTGAAGCGATAATAAAACATTATAACAGCTCTATGATTACGCCATTTGAGGATTTACCTAAGAAAATCCAAAAAGCAATATTATTTGGCACGGGCAAAGAAAAAATAAATTTTGTCTATGATGATGGTTTGCGCTCTTATAAAACTTCAAAAAGTTTTGAGGGAGTTATTGGTAATCTATCTCGGCGTTATAGAGAAACCGAAAGCGCTGGAATGCGTGAAGAGATTGAAAAATATATGTCTTCAGCACCATGCGAAACTTGTTCTGGTTTTCGTTTAAGAGAAGAGGCATTAGCGGTTAAAATCGCTCAGATAAATATTTCACAAGTTACACAAATGTCAATAAAGCAAGCTGCGAATTGGTTTGAGGAATTGCCAAAGCACCTTGATGAAACACAAAAACAAATTGGCAAAATGATATTGAAGGAAATTAGCGATCGCCTAAACTTTCTCAATGATGTTGGCTTAGAATATCTAACTCTTTCACGCAATTCTGGCTCGCTTTCGGGAGGCGAAAGCCAGCGCATTCGCCTTGCATCACAAATTGGCTCTGGCCTTACTGGGGTTTTATATGTGCTTGATGAGCCATCAATCGGATTACACCAAAGAGATAATGCTCGCCTGCTTGAAACATTGCAACATTTACGAGATTTGGGCAATTCGGTAATAGTGGTTGAGCATGATGAAGAGGCAATTTTAAGCGCTGATTATGTGGTGGATATAGGACCCGGTGCTGGCATAAATGGTGGAGAGATTGTTGCAAAAGGCTTGCCAAAAGACATTCTTAAATCAAAGAATAGCTTAACTGGGCAATATCTTTCGGGGCGTAAAAGAATTGAAATTCCTCATGAAAGGCGCAAGCCCGATGAGCAACGTAAATTGCGGCTTGAGGGCGCAACAGGCAATAACCTTAAAAATGTTGATGTTGATATTTTCCTTGGCACATTTACTGCCATTACTGGTGTTTCGGGGGGTGGAAAATCCACCCTAATGATTGACACTCTTTATCGTGCGCTGGCTCGCCGGCTAAACGGCGCTCGTACTGTCCCTGCCCCTCATAAAAATCTTAGCGGCCTTGAGTTTTTAGATAAGATTATTGAAATTGATCAATCTCCTATTGGGCGCACGCCTCGATCTAACCCTGCAACCTATACTGGTGCTTTTACTCCTATTCGTGAATGGTTTTCTGGTCTGCCCGAAGCAAAGGTTCGTGGATATGGGCCAGGTCGTTTTTCGTTTAATGTTAAGGGTGGGCGGTGCGAAAAATGTAAGGGTGATGGAATGCTCAAAATCGAGATGCATTTCTTGCCTGATGTTTATGTAAATTGCGATATTTGTGATGGTAAACGCTATAATCGTGAAACGCTTGAAGTAAGTTTTAAGGGCAAAAATATTTCTGATATTTTGGGAATGTCTGTTGATGAGGGGGTTGAGTTTTTCTCAGCTATTCCCTCAATTCGAGATAAAATGACAACTTTGCAAAGAGTTGGGCTTGGTTATATAAAAATTGGGCAACCAGCTACCACGCTTTCTGGGGGTGAGGCGCAGCGGGTAAAATTAAGCAAAGAACTTTCAAAACGAGCCACAGGGCGCACGCTTTATATGCTTGATGAGCCAACAACTGGCTTGCATTTTCATGATGTAGCAAAATTGCTCGATGTGCTGCACGAACTAGCTGACGGCGGCAACACAGTTGTAGTTATTGAGCATAATCTTGACGTAGTAAAAACCGCTGATTGGGTTATTGATCTTGGCCCTGAGGGCGGCGATGGGGGCGGCGAAATTGTGGCTGTTGGTACGCCTGAAGATATTGCTGATGTTAAGGGCTCGCACACTGGATATTATTTGAAGAAGGCTTTGACAGCTTTTAAGTGATAAATTTAGTTTGCGGCAAAAGACTCTTCACTATCGTTCAGAGTGGCATTGAGTAAGAGCTAGAGGTTATTAATAGAAATGCGAATGTCATTCTGAGTAAAACGAAGAATCTTTCTTTACAGTGAGAGGTTATTCCCTTTTTAACCATGTGATTTTTGCATAGCTGGATTGTGATAAATCTATCTACTCATCTCCAAATATTGCGCCTATATTACAATTATAATTAAAAGGAGAACTATTATGAGCATTCGTAAATCATTTCAAAAATGGCAATCATACAGCCGCACTGTTCGTGAACTAAATTCATTAGATTCACGCTCATTAAACGATCTTGGCATCAATCGTGGTGACATCGATCGCATTGCACGTGAAAGCGCAAATTCAATTTAAGCCTTATCCCTAAAGCTTAAGAAAATAACACCCGTTCATTCGTTTGGCGGGTGTTTTGTTTTGTCGCTTGCTAACAATTTCAATGCTTGCTATCAGGCACAAATGACAAAACAACAAAAACATATTCACATTATCGGTGGTGGGCTGGCTGGCTCAGAAGCTGCATGGCAAGCCGCAGAACTTGGCGCAAAAGTTATATTACACGAAATGCGCCCCAAAGTTAAAACAGATGTGCATCACACAGATGATTTTGCCGAATTAGTTTGCTCCAATTCTTTTAGATCAGATGATTATCAAAATAATGCGGTTGGCCTGCTGCACGAAGAAATGCGCCGATGCAACTCTATTATTATGGCGTGCGCCGATAAACATGCCCTGCCAGCTGGCGGTGCTTTGGCGGTTGATCGTGAGGCATTTTCTTCTGAAGTTACAAAAGCCATAAAAAATCATCAGAATATCACAATTGAAATTGGTGAGATTGATGCTTTGCCGCCCAGCGATTGGGACAATGTAATTATTGCCACTGGCCCCCTCACCTCACAAAAATTAGCTGAGGCGATTGCTGGAATAACTGGCGAAGATTCGCTTTCATTTTTTGATGCGATTGCGCCAATCATTCATTCTGATAGCATTAATCGTGATACTGTTTGGGCGCAATCTCGTTATGACAAAGTTGGTCCGATAGGCGATGGTGCTGATTATCTCAACTGCCCGATGAATGAGCAGCAATATAATGATTTTATTGATGCGCTACTTAAGGGGGAAAAAACCGAGTTCAAGGAATGGGAAAATATAGCTTATTTTGAGGCATGTTTGCCTATCGAGATTATGGCAGAGCGAGGGCGAGAGACTTTGCGCTTTGGCCCAATGAAACCTGTTGGCTTGACTAATCCGAATGATCCAGAAACCAAGCCCTATGCAATAGTGCAGTTGCGCCAAGATAATGCGCTTGGCTCACTTTGGAATATGGTTGGTTTTCAAACCAAACTTAAATATGGCGAGCAAGCAGAGATTTTTCGCATGATACCCGGATTAGAGAATGCGCAATTTGCTCGGCTTGGCGGTTTGCATCGCAATACTTTCATCAATTCCCCTAAAGTTTTGAATCAGAATTTACAGCTAACATCGGATATTCGCTTGCGCTTTGTAGGTCAAATATCAGGCGTTGAGGGCTATGTTGAAAGCGCTGCTATGGGGCTGGTTACAGGGCGCTTAGCGGCTGCTGATTATTTAGGCATGAATATTTCTACTCCACCAAAAACTAGCGCCATGGGATCGCTAGTTAATCATATTACTGGTGGACATCTGGCAGATGACACAAATGGCGTTAAGAGTTTTCAGCCGATGAATATCAATTTTGGGCTTATTCCTGATATCGAAGTGATAAAACCAGAGGGCGTTAAGCGCTGGCGCAAGGCGGATCGTAAGAAGATCAAAAAACAAGCGATTTCTGCCCGTGCGCTAGAGGATATAGTTAATTGGCTAGCGGAATTTCAGAGCTAAATAATAGTCCTTCAAGCCTTTGTATTTGCCACTCATTATCTGAATTCTTTTCTAGCGAAACAAAATCTACTTGCAGGCGGTATTTTATATTATTTATTATAAAATCAATTTCTGGATTAGCTAGAATTTCGCCTCTCTGTTTTGCTAGCCAATCGCTAACTTCAATATTAGTTTCTCTCCCTTGCCCATCGCTAATTTTAATTGCTTGCGCCATTATAACAAATGTTAGGGAACCAACAGAAACACCCGTTGAAGAATATTTATCAATTCTAGCATTACCTAAATAAAATGGAGTTGCAGACAAATCAGCATAAGTATTTTCAGCTACACTCACGATTTTGAACTTTTCTTTTCTATCATTATATTCATAATCATTAAGTTCTAGATTTCTTTTAATATCCAACAAAATTGTATCTGAATCATAACCTATTCCAAACCGAGTAAGCACTTGCTCTAGCAATATTTCGCCCTCATCTTCTTTATATAAATAATCCAGCGCACCCAATGCTTTTTTTGCATTTTCTTCACTCCAATTAGGATTAGAAAACATGCTTTGACTATCTGGAATTGCCGATATAATCGCCGCCTTTAAACGAGATGCTTGATTAATAATTGGAAGGTTAGAAATATTGAATGGGCCAATACTTAAAATCACAAATATCACTCCTGCCAATATCGGCATAAGGCGAATATCCGTAAATTTCCTGCTCAAGAAAAATATTGTCAACAAGCCTGCCCATAAACCGCCAGCAATTAAAAACATTCTTTCAGAGGTAAAACCATAGGCTTCAATTCGGATATAAACGCCAATTACGAATAAAATTAGCGGTACAATAGTTAGCCAAAACCAAACCTTATGAAAGAGCCTTACCATTATTTTTTTCTGCATAAATGCTGGGTAAACCAACAGCCAAGCAACCGCTCCAGTGATAGTGAAACCAAGCACCATCCAGCCCAAAGTGCCAACTGGTAATGTTTGTGTTATTACGATTTGCGCTGCATAAGCGAGCAAAATAAGTGCATAGGCGATGAGGAACGGCACGAATAGAAATTGCCCTAAAAAGCCAATGGCTTTTGAAAGAAAATCAGGGTTTTCTAGCTCTTTAGCATTTACCTCATCTAAATTATCAATGGTTGATAACCAATAAAGCGGCACTAGGAAAATCCCAGCAAATGGCAATATATATTCATAAAAAATATTTTTTACATCAAGCCCAAACAAAAGAGAAAGCGCTCTTTCAATAGCAAAAATCCCTAATGCAATTAACGAAAACCCAACCCCTGCAATCATGCCTGAAACAACTGCACGATGATTTACAATCCAAAACCTATCTTGAATCTCTTGGCATTTCGCCCCTTTGCCAATTTCAGTAAAGGGGGCAACGGAAAGCCAAAAAATACCAATTAGAGGTAAAAAGAAAGGTACAAATAATGTAAAAACCTTTATTTGCATGGCGGCGATAACCGCAGCTGGAATAATAATCTCTAATATAATTATTGTTAGAAGATTTCCCTTTCCACTTTCAGAAAATAACCTGCCAGCGGTTGCAAAAATCGCCGCAATGGCAAATCCAAGTGCCATCAAAGGCCAAAAATCATTCTTACTTGAGATTAAATCATTAGTTAGTCCGATGGTTAGAATTGTAGTGATTGCCAGCAGGAAAATCGGCAATGGAAATCTTTTAAGTGTTAGACTTATATCTGGTGAAATATTCTTTAGCTTTTCAAGCAAAACACCCATTTTTTCTTACCCGTTTTTTATCGTCCATAAGGCTAAATGCCAAATCATTTGCCACTCTGACAGTTTTTTTATCGAATTAAAAGGCTTTAACCCCACTTTCCTAATCGCCTTTACCTGCTTATTAAGAATAATGATTGAGGCAAAAGCAGGACGTATGTTGCGTTCTAACTTTGCAATCGCCAAACTTGCTTTGTCTAAATGTTGCTGTGCTATTTCTAACAATTCAAATAGCACCACCCTTATCTCTTCTGTTTTTTCTTCGCCAAAAATCTCTGCCTCGATTATGCCAGCCTTATTGAAATACTCCAATGGCAAATATAATTTTTGCTGTGAGCGGTTAAATTCAAAAGCTAGAATATGCCCAATCAGTGCCTGCGCTACCCCGAGATGCCCCGCAACATCTCCGCTCTCAAGCTCCTGCCCATCATTAATTATCATGCCAGCATATTGAAACAGAATAGAGCTAGTTTCACCTGCATAGCCTTCAAATTGAGCCATAGATGGCATCTTGTCATTATAAAGATCAAAACGTCGTGCTTCGACTAAGCGAATTAATGGCAAGCTTGTCATATTATATTTTGTTAGCACCGCAATAATCGCACTTGCTATCGGGTTCTTTTCAATATCGCCATGCGCTTTGCCCTCAAGAATTTCACGCCAGTATGTTAAGCGGATTTCGCCCATTTGCGGCTCTTTCACCAGATGGGAAATGGCAGATATTTCTGCATTAAAAGCATAAAGCGCCTGCACTGCTTGTTGGTGCTTTTTTGGCAATATAAGCGTTGAGTAATATCGCTCTTTATCTTTCAATTTTAATGATTTAGCGATTGTTTCTTTTGTCATAAGTTAAACAGCAATAAGAGCTGCCGCTAGAAGGCGTTTTTCATCTAGCAAAATATTATAGGTACTAATAGCCGCCCCCGTTGCTAATGGCTCAACATAAATATTCTCTTTTGCAAGTGCTTCTCTTAGCTCTGTTTTTAACGGCACAATATCTTTGCCCATACCAATATAAAGCAATTCGATATTATGCGCCTCATCAAATATTGGCTTAAGAATTTCAATGCTCAATTCAGCTGCAGATGCAATATCCCACGCAATAATTCCCGATGGCAGACACAAGATAGAGCCAGAATGCGACATATCAGCAAAGCGAAAGCCTTGCTCGCCATATTCATCTATTGGCACTTGTTCGGGGTAGGATTTATTATCCTTCCCCATTAGACAACAGCACCATCATCGCGCTTTTCAGTTTTTTCTTTTTCAATATCATCACGTGATTTTACTTTGAAATATAGCAAAATTGGGGCGGCAATAAATATGGAAGAATAAGTACCAACCAGCACGCCCCAAGTCATGGAAATAGTAAAGCCACGAATTACCTCACCACCAAATATCACCAGCGCCATTAGCGCCAAAATTGTGGTAATAGAAGTTAAAACCGTGCGTGAAAGTGTGGCATTAATTGATTTATTCAAAAGATCATGGATTGTAAGTTTCTTAAATTTACGCAAGAATTCACGCACCCTATCATAAACCACCACCGTATCATTAAGCGAATAACCAACAATGGTTAGAATGGCGGCAATGGAGGAGAGATTAAACTCTAACCCGACCAGCGAATATAACCCTATCGTGAGAATAACATCGTGCGCTAGCGCAATAATTACCCCGACGGCAAATTGCCACTCAAATCTAAACCAAATATAGACCAAAACCGCCCCAAGTGCTGAAACAACTGCAATTAAGCCAGCAATGGCTAATTCGCCAGAAACGGTCGGACCAACAG
>JAJRPR010000203.1 GCA_024280655.1 Alphaproteobacteria bacterium
AGGATCGCTTTCACTAGGCCCCCACTCGGTTGCCAAAGCTGGCACAGCCTTGCCTGTCATATCGCGGACTATTAAAGCTTCGCTAATTTGATGTTGTAAAGCCGTTGTTGGCCCTTCATTTTGAGCATGCGGATCAAGCGTTATACTATCGCCAGCCCTTGCCCAATTAAGAGTTTGCGCATTTGCCATTCCTATGCCCATTGAAAGCACAATAGTACTAGCTAACGCTATTCTCGTTAATGTTTTTAATTTCATATTTTCCTCCGAAGTTTACACCGCCATCGTTTATCGAGCGGCCATTAATTTGATTAAAGCACAAGTTTACCCATACGTCTATCGTTGACCATTAAAAACACCTCCTGTGTAAAATAATTGCTCTAGCGCAACAAACACTCAGACATGCCTGTAGCTAGAACAATTTGCTTTTCTCATCAAAGGTTGTGCTAGACAAGAGAGACAGGAGTGATAGGGGAAATAAAATCTACCAACTTACAAACCAGTTAGATTAATTCAAAAGTTCAAACATTGTTCTATATCAATGTTTGATAATTATTTCAAAATTATATCGCAATACTCGCACAAGTTAAGCGCTCAAAAGCCAGGTCAGATTTCACAAATTCTATAAATTCATCTTCTAGCAATGGCTTGGCATAATAAAATCCCTGAGCCTCTTCACAGTTTTCTGATTTAAGAAAAGACACATGCTGTTTAGTTTCAACACCTTCAGTAATAACTTCAAGCCCTAACCCATGCGACATAGCAATTATTGCTTTAACAATGGCGGCTTCTTCAGCGCTCTTAGGAATATTGAATAAGAAGCTCCTGTCGATTTTTATACGAGTAAGCGGATATTTAACCAAATAACTAAGTGAGGCATAACCCGTTCCAAAATCATCAAAGGCAATGCCCACTCCCATATTTTTTATTTTTTCAAGTGGATCAATTACATTTTTATTAAACCCAATAGCAATATTTTCAGTTATTTCAATTTCTAATAGGTTCGCAGGAAGCGCAAAATCTGTTAGAGCATCTTCAACATCTTCTACTAAATCATGCTCAAATTGCGCCCCAAACAAGTTTACCCCAATTCGTAAATCACCTAACCCCATTAAGCGCCAATTAGCGGCTTTTTCAATCGCTTCACGCATTATCCCTTTGCCCATTTCATAAGCAATTGGGCTTTTACCTAAAGCGTCAATAAATCCACCGGGGGGAATAATACCATGATCAGGATGTCGCCAGCGCAACAATGCTTCAGCACCAATTATTTTTCCTGACATTAAATTTATTTGCGGTTGATAAAACAATTCAAATTCTTTTGCCTGAAATGCCCGCCGTAAATCTAAATCTAACTCTCGTCTTGATTGTGCGCTAGTTCTTATTGACATATAGAAAAAACGTGCACAACGATCATTATCACATTTTGCAGCACATAGGGCTAAAGAAGTATTGGCTAATAATTCTTCAACATTTTGCCCGTGCAAAGGAGCGATGCTCACTCCAGCTTTTGCGCCAAGATGAACTCTTTGATTATCAATTTCAAACGGTTTGCGCAAATATCTGATTATAGCCTGAACTGTTGACATTATTTTTATTGGATCGCCACATTGTGCCATTGTGATATAAAATTCATAGACATTAGAGCGATATATTTTTGCACCATCTGCAACTTCATCAAGACGCCTAGCGACTTCTTTAATCAATTTATTACCACTAAAAATACCAAGAGTATCATTAACTTCACGAAAACCTGTTAATTCAATAATAGCTAATGAAATTGGCGAAGGGGTTAGCTCTTCACCCTTATTCAAATGTTCCGACAAATCTTTTTGCAAACAAGCATTATTTGGCAATCCTGTTAATTGATCAAAATAGGCTACCTGATTTAGCTTTTCTTGCGCCTTTAGGCGTTCAGAAATATCCTCAGCGCTATAAGTCGCTGCATAAATATCACCGTTCTCATCACGCATTGGCGCAGCAGAAATTGAAACATCAACTAATGATCCATCTTTATGTAAACGCTTTCTTTGCACATCATAAATTTTATTACCTTCAAACACTTCATCTAAAAAAGCCACACACCCTTTCATTTCCCCATTGACTTCAGGAATAAGCATATAGGGCTTGCCAACAACCTCTTTTGAAGTAAAACCGAATAATCTTTCAGCTGACTTACTCCAAGATAGCACAATTTTATTTTTATCAAGAGTAAAAATAGCCACTGGCGCTGAATTTAAAATAGCGTTTAGTTGCTCTTTACTCTCACGCTCTTTTTTACGAATCTGTTGTTTTTCTGTAATATCTCTGATCAAAGTAACAGTAAACATTCCATCTTTTGTTCTTAAAGGACTAAGCATTAAATCAACTGGGAAAACACTACCATCTTTGCGCCGCAACTCAGGCTCAACCCCACTATCTAAAGCACGCTTGCTAGGATTTTTAACATATTTCTTTCGCAAGCAAACATGATCGGCCCGCCCGCTATCCTTAGGCATCAAAATTTCCATCCTCTTGCCTAATAGGTCAGATTTTTTATAAAGGCTCATTTCAAGAAAAGTGTCGTTGGCATCAACAATTATACCATCAGAGGCAATAATAAGCACACCATCGGGATATTGATCAAAAAGGTAATCACCAGACCAATTTAAGCGTACATCAACTTGTGATGCACTATTTTCCTGCTCATTATCCGTTGTTTTTTTATCACGCAATTCTTGCATATTCCCAAAATTCTTTTGTTAATCTTATGATATAGCGAAACAATATTAACATGGGCTTAAGCTAGCAATAGGTGAACATAACAAAATTAAAAAAAATTATTTTACTTGCATCAAAGGTGCTTATTGCGCCAAGTTTATTTGGCAAAAAATAAATTACTAATAATCAAACATAATAGAGGGAATTATGAGTTCATATCTTAAAAACACACCAACTAGAGACGGATTTTTTG
>JAJRPR010000204.1 GCA_024280655.1 Alphaproteobacteria bacterium
CGCTTGCTGGCAGAGCATTTTGCAAGAATTGCGCTTGCCTTAGCTGCGCAAGTGGATGCAACATTTGAACCTCGTTTGGTTCGCTCAGCAGTGCGTAGCGCTCTTCAATTTCCAATAAAATCGAGTAAATCCAATAATAAGGTTAAGCGAGAAATTAAACAACCAATTTCGAGGGGAATTTAATCATGAGCCTGATCAACTCTCTTTTGGTTTTCTCTTCTACCCCTGATGTAGCAGAAGACAATTTTGTTGTTCCAGTGTTGACTGAATCCATTGAACAGTTACCAGAAAGAGCAAAGCAGTTGGGTTTTGATGGTTTAGAATTTTTACCAAATCCAAACGATATTCCTGATGCTGAGAAATTACTTTCATCTGCTAAATTAGCAGGTGCGAATATAGGAGTTATAAATACGGGGCGCTTGCCTCCAAAGGGATATGCAATTTTGCACAAAGATGCGAAACAACGGCGCAAGTCTATTGATATTTTTAAGAGGTTTATTGATTTAGCAGGATTTGTTGGTGCACGAGTTGGCTTAGGAATGGCACGAGGAGATTCTAAAACTGCCGCATCAGGTGCAGATTTAATTCCCATCATGCATGATGTTTTTAGTGAAATTGCTGAACATGCAGTTGCCGCTGGAACATTTGTAATGCTCGAGCCAGCTGACCCCGGATATGTTGCAGCAATATTGCGAGTGAAAGAAGCGGTGGAACAGGTCGATAAAATAAAGAGTTCAGGATTTTCAATGATGCTGGATACTTATCAATTAGATCAGGTTGAAAATTCCATTGAAGAGGGTTTTGAACACGCTAAGGGTCTTGCTACTCATATCCATCTTTATGATCATAATCATTGGCCACCGGGTGTACGTGAACCAGAGCATCGTTTGGATTGGTCGGTAATTTGCAGTGCGATGGAAAGATACGGATTTAGCGGTAGCGGGTCTGCTGTGTTGGTTCCATCTGGTGATATTGATGCTAGCACAAAAAAATCAACTGCATTCATGCGAAAAACATTGATGGAGGGAGCCAGATAATGAACAGATTTACTGGAAAGCGAGTAATTATAACAGGCGGAGCTTCAGGTATTGGCCTCGCCATTGCTAAAGCTTTTTGCCAAGAGGGAGCTAATGTTATTATTGCTGATCTATCACAACAAGCAATGCAAAATGCGCTAGCTGAAATATGTGATAATGGTGGCAAAGCTCAAAGTTGCACAGTAGATGTTACAGATCAATCTGCCGTTCTAAAAATGGTTGAACAGGCTGGTGAGAAGATTGACATTCTTGTTTGTGTTGCAGGTATTTTTATTGGCGGAACAGCCGAAGAAACTGCATTGAGCGATTGGCAACGTATAATTGATATCAATTTAACTGGTACGTTTTTATGTGTTCAGGCGGTCATTCCAAAAATGCGAAACAATGGCGGCGGCGCTATCATTACCATATCTTCATCTACTGGCGCACATGATGCAATTCCGGGTGCTGTTGCCTATGTAGCTTCTAAGGGTGGAGGTACAATGTTAACTAAGGCATTGGCGGTTGATCATGCGGCAGAAAATATCCGTATCAATTCAATCGCTCCGGGGCCAACAGATACGCCAATGTTGCGTGGTTTGATGGACGAAGAGGCTCGTCAAGAATTTGGACAATCACTGCCCATCAACAGACTAGGTACACCTGGTGATTTTGTCGGTGCAGCATTATTTTTGGCAAGTGAAGAAGCAAAATTTATTAATGGTGCAATATTGGCTGTTGATGGCGGACAAACGGCACTAGTATAGGGAGATTAATATGATTTTAGTTGAAGGATTGAGCATTCCGGAAGGGCCAGTTGTATTGCCAGATGGCAGTTGGTTAGTTGTTGAAATGGGTGAAGATAGGGGCTGTGTTTCTCATCTGACCAATAATTTTCAAACAAGAACTGAACTTGCAAAAACTGGTCGGCCAAACGGATTGGCAATTGATGCTAAGCAAAATATCTGGGTAGCAGAATCTAACCCACCAGCATTGTTGCGAATGGATTTATCAGGCAATGTTGAAACCATCCTCACCCATTCTGATGATGGGCCTTTTCTATTTCCTAACGATCTATGTTTTGGCCCAGATGGAAAGCTATATTTCACCGATTCTGGAGTTACCTTTCTTGATTTTGCACCAGGTGGAGTAGTTGTAGAAAATTTTCTATCACTACAATATGAAGGTCGAGTTTACCGTATGGATGTTGAAACTCATAAATTAGAAACATTGGCCACTGGAATAAAATTTACCAATGGATTGGCGTTTGGGCCAGATGATAAATATCTTTATGTTGCCGAGACAATTACGGGTGATATTATTCGTTACAAATGGAGTGCTAAAGGACTTGGTGCGCCTGAGATCTTTGGTAATGTAATCTCCCCTGATGCGCCTGAGGGCATTAAAGGGCCAGATGGCATGGCCTTTGATGTAGATGGTAATCTTTATGTTGCGGTGTTCGCTCAAGGTGATGTAACCGTTCTAGCGTCAGATGGAAGCGTTAAAGAGCGCATTAAAACAGCAGGGATTGCCCCGACAAATCTAGCTTTTGGATTGAATGGTGAAAAACGCATTTATGTGACTGAAGATGAAAAAGGCACGCTGGAAGTCTTTGATGTTAAAGCATCTGGCCTAATACTTCATAGTGGTGAAATATCTACGGGGTCATCATAATGGGCAAGCGTAATGCTCAAGGTATTTTGTCTGGTAAAGTTGTAATTATTACTGGCGCAAGTCGGGGTATTGGTGAAGCATGTGTGCGTGAATTTGTAGCAGAGGGCGCAAGTGTAGCAATTTTTGATTTACCCCAAGAGCGTGATGCTGGCGAAAAGTTGGCAGCCGAATTAGGCGAGTTAGCTCAATATTTTCCCTGCGATGTAACAAGTGCAGATCAGTGTGAAGCGGCGGTAAAAGCTGCAAGCAAAAAATTTGGTCCAATCACAATTTTGGTCAATAATGCTGGCATTGCTATATCTGGCGGTCTTGAAGAAATGTCTGAGGCTGATTGGGACAAGATTTTTTCGATTAATGTGAAAGGCATTTTCATGGTTGGCCGTTTGGTCATTCCGCAAATGCGTAAATCAGGTAGCGGATCAATCATAAATATTGCATCAGAAAGCGCATTCATTGGCTTTCCTATGCACCCAGCATATTGTGCGTCAAAGGCAGCAGTTGTGCATTTATCGCGCTCAATGGCAGTGCGCTATGCTCCAGATAAAATTCGAGTGAACTCTCTTTGCCCCGGTACAATTGATACTGCACTCTATCGTGGGTTTCTGGCATCTTTGCCTAATCCCGAAGAAGTTCACCAACAAGTATTAGACAAACACCCGCTTGGTCTTGGCCAGCCAGAAGATATCTCAGCAGCTGCTCTTTTTCTTGCATCTGATAATTCCCGTTATATGACTGGCGCACCAATGCTGGTTGATGGAGGCTCTACGGCGCTATAGGAGTTAATTACATGCCCATCGAAAATATACGCATTGCTATTATTGGTTGTGGCTTTTATGCCCAAAACCATCTTAATGCTTGGCGTGGTTTGGCGGACGAAGGCGCAACTATCGTTGCTGTGTGTGATATTGATGCCGAAAAAGCTAAGCTAGCTGGTGCAGAATTTGGGGCAGAATGCTTTACAGATGCCGCACAAATGATTGAAGAAACTAACCCCGATTTAATCGATATAGTTACCCAGTCAGATTCTCACAAAGAATTGGTGGAATTAACTGCTAGACATAATATTGCAACTATAGTTCAAAAACCCTTAGCCACAACATGGGATGATTGTTGTGCTATTGGCGATATTGTTACTGAAACTGGTATATTTTTTGGCGTGCATGAGAACTTTAGATTTCAAGCACCGATGATGCGTTTGAAACAATTAATTACAAACGATGTGATAGATGAAGTTAGCTTTGCTAAAATTTCTTTTCGTACTGGATTTGATGTTTTCGCAGCGCAACCATATTTACGAAATGAGCCCAAATTAATCATTCAAGATTTGGGCATACATATCCTTGATTTGGTACGCTTCTTTTTGGGTGAGGTTGCTAACCTATCCTGCGAAACTCAAAAGCGATTGCCTGATATTGTTGGCGAAGATAGTGCAACGATGTTGTTGCGTCATGAAACTGGTGCAGTATCAATAGCTGATATCAGTTTTTCAGCTAAATGCTCACCAGATGTTTTTCCTGAAACTTTAATCGAAATTGAAGGTAGTAACGGGCTTATAAAACTAAAGTCTGGCGGAAAAATTGAAGTGGCAAGCAATGGATTAAATTGGCATGAAGATGCCTCAACGCCTTTACTTAATTGGACAGAGCGCCCTTGGCATGTCACGCAAGAAAGTGTGCTAAATCTGAACCGCCATATATTACAGGCATATAAAGCTGGCCATCCACCTGACACAGAAATTAATAGCGCTCTTAAAACCCAAGCTCTGGTAAATGCAGCATATAGGGCAGCAAAAGAAGCTCGCTCAATTACACCCCAAATTTGGCAGCAAAAGGTAAAATAATGACAAAAACTAAAGTAGCGATTATTGGGTCGGGTAATATTGGCACTGATTTAATGATTAAAATAGAAAGATTATCAGATAGGCTAGAAATGTCTGCAATGATTGGGATTGATGCTAAATCAGATGGTTTGCAACGAGCAATCAGGCTCGGAAAATCTGTCTCTCATGAAGGCATTGATGGGTTCGTTGCACTGCCAGAATTTGACGATATTTCTATCGTATTTGATGCCACCAGTGCCAAGGCGCATGAGCATCATAATACAGTTTTGCAAAAGCATGGCAAAATAGTAATTGACCTCACCCCAGCAGCAATAGGCCCATTCATTGTCCCTTCTGTTAATCTAGAAGATAATTTGCAAGCTAGAAATATTAATATGGTTACTTGTGGTGGGCAAGCGACAATTCCAATTGTTGCTGCAATAAACAGTGTTAGCAAAGTTCATTATGGTGAGATTATTGCTTCAATCTCGTCAAAATCTGCAGGGCCGGGTACTCGAGCCAATATTGATGAGTTTACTAAAACTACCGCTATGGCAATAGAAAAAATTGGCGGTGCTACTCACGGCAAAGCAATTATTATTCTAAATCCAGCTGAACCACCAATGATCATGCGTGATACAATATTGTGCCTTTGTGATGATGCTGACCAGCAAGCTATCAAAAATTCGATTGAAGAAATGGTAAAGGCGGTTAGCGCTTATGTACCGGGATACCGACTAAAACAACAAGTCCAGTTTGAAAGCATTGGCAATAATGCGCCCCTATATATTCCAGATATGGATAAGTCTTTTGCAGGGCTAAAAGTTTCGGTGTTTCTTGAGGTTGAAGGTGCTGCTCATTATTTACCTGCCTATGCTGGAAACCTTGACATAATGACATCTGCCGCCATGCGTACAGCTGAGCGACTGGCCGAACTACGGGGGGCTAATAAATGAAAAAAACTCAAAAACTCTACATTCAAGATGTTACATTGCGTGATGGAATGCACGCAGTTCGACACAAATATGACGTTGGACATATAGAGGCGGTAGCAAAGGCTCTTGATGATGCGGGAGTTGACGCTATTGAAGTGGCCCATGGTGATGGGCTTTCTGGCTCTTCCTTAAATTATGGATTTGGAGCAACAACAGATTGGGCTTGGATTGAGGCGGCGGCTAAGGTTTGCAAAAATGCTCGATTAACCACTTTGCTTATACCAGGCATTGGTACGCTAGATGACTTGCGCCGAGCGTACGACATAGGCGTTAAATCTGTTCGTATTGCTACTCACTGCACTGAAGCGGATGTATCCGCTCAACATATTGCTGGCGCACGTGATCTTGGTATGGATGTTTCAGGATTTTTGATGATGAGCCATATGATACCACCTAAAAAGCTAGCTGAACAAGCTAAGTTGATGGAAAACTATGGAGCGCATTGCGTATATATTACCGATAGCGGAGGGGCGTTGCGAATGAATGATGTCGTTGAACGGGTCAAGGCCTATCGTGCGGTACTTAATCCAAAAACTGAAATCGGAATTCATGCCCATCAAAATCTTTCACTTGCGGTTGCTAATTCTATGGTTGCGGTTGAGCATGGCGCAGTGCGGGTTGATGCTTCGCTTGCAGGAATGGGGGCAGGGGCTGGAAACACACCACTTGAGGCATTTATTGCAGCGATAGATGGTAGCGAAAATAGCCATAGCTGTAATCTTTTTGCATTGATGGATGCTGCTGAAGATTTAGTTCGCCCGCTTCAAGATAGACCAGTGCAGGTTGATCGTGAAACGCTCAGTCTTGGATATGCTGGTGTTTATTCTAGTTTTCTTCGCCATGCAGAAAAAGCATCTAAAGAATATGGCGTTGACGTGCGCACATTATTAGTCGAATTGGGCAATAGATCTATGGTCGGAGGTCAAGAGGATATGATAGTTGATGTTGCCCTTGACCTTGCAGCACAATCCCAAAAATCAAATAACTAAGAGGTGATAAAATGACGAAAAAAAAGAAACCAGAATTGCGATCACGCCAATGGTATGGCGGTAGTGATAAATCTGCTTTTATGCACCGCTCATGGATGAAAAACCAAGGTATGCCCGAGGATATGTTTGATGGCAGACCGATCATTGGTATTTGTAACACTTGGTCAGAGATGACACCGTGCAATGCCCATTTGCGTGATCTTGCTGAACGGGTCAAAATGGGTGTTTATGAAGCTGGCGGTTTTCCGATTGAGTTTCCTGCGATGTCGGCCAGCGAAAGCCAAACACGCCCAACTGCAATGTTACATAGAAATCTTGCGGCTATGGAGGTCGAAGAATCTATTCGTGCTTATCCAATTGATGGCATTGTTTTGATGGTTGGGTGTGACAAAACAACGCCATCCCTGATAATGGGAGCGGCTAGTTGTGATATTCCAACCATTGTAGTTTCAGGTGGCCCGATGTTGAACGGACGGTTTCAAGGTAAAACTGTAGGTTCTGGCACGTCAGTATTTCAATGGACAGAAGAAATGCGAGCTGGAAAAATGAGCAAACAAGAGTTTTTGGAAGCTGAAGCTGGGCACTCACGTTCGCCAGGCTCATGCATGACTATGGGAACAGCATCAACTATGGCATCAATGGCCGAAATATTAGGTCTTGCCCTACAACAAAATGCGGTAATTCCAGCGGTTGATTCTCGTCGTCGTGTATTAGCGCAGCAATCGGGGCGACAGATTGTTGATTTAGTTCATAAAGGAATTACAATTAGCCAAATCTGCACACATGATGCGTTCAAAAATGCTATTATTGTTAATGCTGCAATTGGTGGCTCTACTAACGCCGCGTTGCATCTTATTGCCATAGCACGGCGCTTGGGGATTGGTTTATCACTTAATGATTGGGATAAGTTTGGCCGTGAAATTCCTACATTGCTTGATTTGATGCCATCGGGTCGCTTTTTAATGGAAGAATTCTATTATGCTGGTGGGCTTCCTGCTATTATCCGTACTCTAGGAGAGCATGGCAAACTTGCTAAAGATGCTCTGACAGTTACTACAAAATCAATTTGGGAAAATAATAAAGATGCAAAAAACTGGGATAAGGAAGTTATTCGGGAATGGGATAATCCTTTGACCACTAGCGGGGGAATTGCTGTGTTGCGTGGCAATCTTGCGCCAAGAGGTGCAGTTTTGAAACCATCAGCAGCTTCATCGCACTTGTTTAAACATCGAGGTAAAGCAGTGGTTTTTAACAATATTGAAGAATATAAACAACGAATAGCTGACCCAGAGTTGGATGTTGACAAGAATTCTATATTGGTTCTAAGAAATTGCGGGCCAAAAGGTTATCCTGGTATGGCCGAAGTGGGCAATATGGGCTTGCCGCCTAAATTATTAGCCAAAGGCATTAGAGACATGATTAGAATTTCTGATGCTCGAATGAGCGGCACAGCATATGGCACGGTAATTTTACACGTTGCTCCAGAGGCTGCAGATGGTGGCCCCTTAGCACTAGTTGTTGAAGGCGATATGATTGATGTTGATATAGAGGCAAGAGTGCTGCATCTTGATGTGTCAGATGAAGAACTTGCTAGGCGTCGTGCAGAATTAACCATTCAACTTCCACCAGTGCAAAGTGGGTATCAACAATTATATAGAGACCACGTGCAACAGGCTGATCTTGGTTGTGATTTTGATTTTTCAATTCATTCAAGTGAATTGACCAAACAGCGTGTAAGTCACTAAGGAGAAAATAAATGTCAAAAGTTCTTTTAGTAACAGGGGGCTCTCGTGGAATAGGTGCAGCAGTTGCTC
>JAJRPR010000205.1 GCA_024280655.1 Alphaproteobacteria bacterium
AGACTAAGAATATTGCGATCCTGATTATCTATATAATTTTGAGTGAAAGCGAAAAATGAACGATCTCCATCAAGGAGCGTGATTGTGCCAATTATTTCTTTATGTAACTTAACATTTAATGTTGAAATATCATTCATCTTCATTGTCCAATGAGTGGGCGGGGCGAGGTGAGCGGTTGAGTAGGGCTTCAACGACGGGGTTTTGTTTATTGCGTTGAGAGTTCATAAGTGCTTTTACGACTGCAGTGGATTTATTAGCTATTAGTTGCTCTCCCAATTGAAATAATCCGCCAATTTTTTTTGGACTTGTTGCTCGAACAATAGATTGGACAGCAGGCAATGCTTTTTTCGGTATTAATTGAATTTCTAAATCTAACGCACGGGCAATTTGGGAGAGGCTGGAGAGTTGAATATCAACATTGCCACTTTCGATTTTTGATATATGACTTTGTGGCACGCCAATAAGAGAGCTTAGCTCCGTTTGGCTAAGTCCTTTTTCTTTACGTGCTTCTTTAAGAACAGTGAAAATTTTATCTGTTTCAGTCATTTATATGCCTTACTATATATTATTACTGTAATATATATGGTATTATATAAAATATCAAGAGTAATGCATATAAATATATAACATAGTATATAATTATAAAAATATATATGTTTATCTATATACTGTTGTCTTGAAAAATCTGATAATCAGTATAAATGCGCTTGCGTTATGAAGAGTCGGCTCTACAATTTACGACCATCAATTAAATGATTATAAAGTGTAGGCAAATTGAGACCCTAGCATTAAGGCCAATTATAGATATGTGATTATCTCTAAATGTTTTTATTAGCTTGCCTAGAATATGTTTATCCATTAAAATC
This sequence comes from Alphaproteobacteria bacterium, assembly GCA_024280655.1. GTDB lineage: Bacteria > Pseudomonadota > Alphaproteobacteria > Rhizobiales > Devosiaceae > S141-66. The sequence goes on from JAJRPR010000205.1 coordinate 867, forward strand.
CCTATATTAATTTGGGCGCTGAACGCGGTCGGCAATTGGGCTGGCAACCGTAGCGTATCAGCCCTTTCTTGATAGTCACACTTGATAGTCAAAACTGGGTATATTTTGGAGTTGCCCTTATGAAAACTATTATTGAGCCTTTTCGCATTAAATCTGTTGAGCCTATTCGCTTTACCACTCAAAATGAGCGCAAAGAGCTTTTGAAAAAAGCGCATTATAATTTATTTGCCCTAAAATCGGACGATGTAATTATTGACCTGCTGACCGATTCTGGCACTAGCGCCATGTCCAGTGCGCAATGGGCGGCGATTATGAATGGCGATGAAAGCTATGCTGGCTCGCCATCTTTTGATCGTTTTGAGGCTAGCGTGCGTGATTTGATGGATTTTAAGCATATTATTCCAACTCATCAGGGCAGGGCGGCAGAGGCTATTTTATTCTCACTAATTGGTGGCAAGGGCAAGCATATTCCATCAAATAATCATTTTGATACTACACGGGGTAATATTGAAGCAACGGGCGCAATGGCGCATGATTTGGTGATTGATGAGGGGAGCGATCCTAAAAACCTACATCCATTTAAGGGTAATATTGATTTAGATAAGCTCGTGGCTTTTTTAGATGAATATGGTGAAAACGTGCCTTGCATTATGATTACAATAACTAATAATGCTGGCGGTGGGCAGCCTGTTTCGCTTGAAAATATTCATTTTTGCGCAAAAATTGCTCGCTCTTATGATGTGCCATTCATTATTGATGCTTGTCGTTTTGCAGAGAATGCTTGGTTTATTAAACAACGTGAGGCAGGGCAGGGCGAACGCTCGATTAAAGAGATTGTGCGTGATATGTTTAAGTTTGCTGATGGCATGACCATGAGCGCCAAAAAGATGCTTTTGCTAATATTGGCGGCTGGTTAGCGCTTAATGATGATGAATTAGCACAAAATGCCAAAACCAAACTAATTCAAACCGAAGGATTTCCAACTTATGGCGGTTTGGCAGGTCGAGACCTTGATGCGATAGCGCAAGGGCTAAAGGAAATTATTGACGAAGATTATTTGCGCTATCGGGTGCGAACCAATGAATATATTATTGAGCGCCTAGATGCGCTTAATATTCCCGTAGTCAAGCCTGCTGGTGGTCATGCGGTGTTTATTGATGCAAAATCATGGCTTAGCCATATTGAACCTTTGCAATATCCAGGGCAGGCATTGGCGGTGGCGCTTTATGAATTGGGTGGAATTAGGGGCTGTGAAATTGACACTGTGATGTTTGGGCGTGCCCCTGATGGAAGCGAAAATCAGGCGGCGATGGAATTGGTTCGTTTAGCGATACCACGCCGTACCTATACTCAATCTCATGCTGATTATATTGTCGAAGTGTTTGAAGAATTGGCAAAAATTAAAGATGATTTGAAGGGCTTTAAGATTATTGAAGAGCCACCAATGATGCGCCATTTTAGCGCAAAATTTGCAACCGTTATTTAATTGGGATAATAAAAGTATAAAATTGGTAAATCTTGCCTATATATTAAACGCCTTAGTGATGTTGATGAGGCTGTATTGAAAGAAATTATGCTCAAGGGGTTGAGAATATTAGAAGAGAAATATCCCTTGTAAGCTTTACTTACATCTCACCCCGAAACAAAAGAGCGCACCAATGAGCCGGCGACTAATGCCCAGCCATCAACTAACACAAAGAAAATTAGCTTAAATGGCAAGGAAATAACGATAGGCGGCAACATCATCATGCCCATAGACATAAGAACCGATGCCACAACCATATCGATTATTATGAACGGTAAGAATAATAAAAAACCAATTTCAAAGGCTCGTCTTAGTTCAGAAATCATAAAAGCTGGAATTAGCACTTGAAGTGGCAGTGCTTCTGGCTCTTCAGGGATTGGCTCTTGAGATAAATCCATAAACAATTCTACGTCTTTTTCACGCACATTATTGAGCATGAAACTATGAATGGGTTTTGCAGCCTCATCAAATGCTTCCTCAAACTCTATTTGCCCAGCAACAAGTGGCGCTACACCATTGTCATAAGAAAGTTGCAAAGTTGGCGCCATAATAAAGGCTGTTAGGAATAGGGCTAAAGAAATCATCACCGAGTTTGGCGGTGCGCTTTGTAGCCCAATGGCAGTACGCAAAAGCGAAAGCACAACAACAATGCGAGTAAAAGAAGTTACCATCACTAAAATTGATGGCGCAATAGCTAAAATAGTAACTAAGCCGATGAGCTGAATTGCTCTTTCGGTTAATGTTGTTTCATCACCAAAATCAATAGTTACATTTTGGGCATAGGCAAAAGCTGGAATTAGAACTAAAAATAGGGCAGACGCAACTAAGCGAAAGGTGTTTTTATTAAAAAACCTATTCGTCTTTGTCTGTTTTGTGTCTTTTATTGTTTTTGTCTGCACTTTTATCTTTAATATCGCTATTTTCAAAATCATCAATAGCGCTATCTTTATCTGAGTCGTTCATGTCTGGCTCGGATTTCTTATAAATTCCAGCAGAAGTCTGGGGATTGTTGCCAAAGTTAGGTTCTGTTGCAGGCTCATTTGATTGTCGCATCAGGCCTGTATGGCGCAAAGATTTTGATCCCATGGCAATGATTGGGGCTGTTAATGCACCCTTCGAGGTTGTTTTTTCCTGCTGGTTTGATGTGGGTTTAACTTCTTGGTTGGGAGTGTTATATTGAAGATTTTTAATGTTAGTTTCAATTAACAAGTCCCTCTCGCCACCGACCATCAGCAAATGCTCAACATTATCTCGACGAATAAGAATAAGTTGACGCTTTTGGTCAATATGAGTTGTATCAATAACGGCAAGTCGCTTGTTGCGCCCACGTGCTATATTGGTGGTTAAGCTAGAGAAAAGCTTCAAAAACCAAACTAATAAAACAATCAATAAAAGCACCAGCCCAAGCGCTAATAGACCTGTTATAATTGTACTGCCAGATCCGCCAAAAAACTCATTTAAAAAACTCATATCAATCCTTACTTAATAAGTAGAAAAACATCAAAACACATTATGCGCCCATTAAAATGCGCAAGCAAATAATATTTAATTCAATCTAACGGCAATATTTGCCTAGTTTGAGGCAAAATTATGCAAAATACACAAGGAATTTCACATCAATCCAATTATGTTAACTTGATGTTAACCATGAATGGGCAGAATTTGCCTATATTTAGGTTTGGCTTAGGGTTTTAATAATTATGGATATTGGAAATCTCACTTTATTCAGTGCAATGAAACAAAAAATGCAATGGCAACAAGCTCGTCAAAGCTTATTGGCAGAGAATGTGGCTAATGCTGAAACTCCGGGATATCGCGGACGTGATCTAAAGAAATTTACATTTAGTGAGCAAGTTAACCAGTTTTCAACGGCACAAATAACAACAAAAATTACTAACTCAAAACATCTACAAATAAGTATCGGCACGAATAATGGCTTTGGTGCGCAACAAATGAAGAATTATGAAGTCACCCCTGAGGGCAATGGAGTTACGCTTGAAGATGAGATGATGAAAGTTACTACAAATCAAATGGAATTTCAGGCGGTAACAAGCCTTTATACTCGTTCAATGAAATTAATGCGCACCGCATTAGGCAGATAGAAATATAGTGGAAACAAAATGAGTGACTTTTTAAGCACACTAAAAATATCAACTTCAGGTCTACAAGCGCAATCCGCTCGAATGAGAATTATTGCAGAGAATATTGCTAACGCAGATTCCGCTGGAAAAACCCCAGACGAAGCCCCCTATCGTCGTAAAATCCCAATATTTAGGGCAGAGTTTAATCGTGAATTGGGCGGGTACGAGGTCAAGATTGGCAGAATGCAATTCGATAATTCTGAATTCTCAACTAGATATGAGCCCGGACACCCAGCAGCTGATGATCGAGGTTATGTGCGCTATCCAAACGTAAATTCGCTCATTGAGCAAATGGATATGCGTGAGGCACAACGAACCTATGAAGCCAATCTAAATGTTATTACTGTCACTCGCCAAATGGTTGGGCGAACACTTGATATCTTACGTGGATAAGGATTTATAAATGAGCATTACATTTAACGCTGCAACTTCTGCTTATGGGCAGGCACAAAAACTTATTTCTAATGCAGGTGAGCAAAGCAAATTAGATGCAAATCCTGTTTCAGGCGAGGGTGGGGGCTTTGCGCAAGCATTACAAGATAATTTAAGCTCAATCGTTGAGAGTGGCAAAGTTGCTGATGCTACATCTATGGAAATGATAAATGGTGGTGGGAATGTAGTTGACGTAGTGACTGCTATTGCCGAAGCTGAGATTGCTATTGAAAGTATGGTAACGATTCGGGATCGTGTGATTAAAGCCTATGAGGAAATCATGCGTATGCCGATCTAGACTATTGGTTTTGGAGAGGTAATATGGACGGTGCGCAGGTTTTAGACATTGCTCGTGATGGTATTTGGCTGCTAATTAATCTCTCATTGCCAATGATGATAGTTGGGCTTGGTGTTGGTCTAACTATTGCTCTTTTTCAAGCTCTTACGCAAATTCAAGAGATTACGTTAGTTTTCGTTCCTAAAATCTTAGCAATTTTTATTACAATGTTAGTTACTTTGCCATTTATGGGTGCTGCAATGTCCACCTATATGAACAAAGTTGCCGATCTAATCGTTACGGGCGGGTAGCCGTGAATATTAGCATAAATTGGCTACCCGAAATAGCTTATCTATATTTATTGGTATTTGCTCGTGTTGGCGTGATGCTGATGTTGTTGCCAGCTTTTGGCGAGAAAATGATAATGAGTAGAATGCGCTTAAGTTTTGCACTTTTATTCTCCTTAGTGATTTTTCCATTAGTCTATGATCAGTTGCCAGCATTTAATAGTGATAATTTGCTGGCAGTATTTCAGGTTTTGCTACATGAAATTGCCATTGGGTTTATTCTTGGAGGTATTGGGCGGCTTATTGTCTCGGGAGCGCAAACTGCTGGCTCAATCATTGCTTTTCAAATTGGTCTATCTGCGGCACTAGGTGCAGATCCAACTAATGGTGGGGTGCAAGGAGCATTAATTGGCGGGTTTTTATCATTTCTTGGCATTGCTTTGATTTTTGCAACAAATTTGCATCATTTAATATTAGCAGGAGTATATGATTCTTATATGGTGTTTCCGCCCAGCTCGCCTTTAATGCTTGGCGATGCAGCAGATTTAGCAGTGCAAACAATGTCAAAGGCATTTGTTATCGGTGTGCAAATGGCAGCCCCGTTCATTGTATTTGGTTTAGTATTTTACCTTGGGCTAGGGCTTTTAGCACGTCTTATGCCGCAAGTGCAGGTGTTCTTTGTTGCTATGCCCGCTAATATTGGTATTGGCCTATTGCTTATAGGCCTATTGCTTACAGTGATGATGGGTTGGTATCTTGTCCATGTTGAAGAGCAATTTATTATGTTTAGGGGAGGATAGGCATAGCCTTAAAAAATGTCAGAGCAACCCGATAAGTCAGAAAAAACCGAAGAGCCTTCGCAAAAGAAACTTGATGATGCGCATAAAAAAGGCGATGTAGCCAAAAGCCAAGAGGTTACAACTTGGTTTATGATTCTTGGTTCAGCCATGCTTTTTGCTTTTATGTCCCCTATGGCTAGCGCTTCTTTGCTAGATATTTTTCGTAATTTAATAGGTAACGCAGATCAGTTTGAAATTGGAGATGCGGGCTTTCGAACTTTTATTAGCGGAGTAATTTGGAGCGTAATGGGGGCTATATTATTGCCTTTAAGTTTTATGGCAGTTGTTGCCGTTGCAGGAAATCTTATTCAGCATAAACCAGTTCTATCGGCTGATCCCATTAAGCCAAAATGGTCAAAAATATCACCATTAGCAGGCTTTAAGCGCTTATTTTCATCTGAATCATTAGTAAATTTTGCTAAAGGTGTAATGAAGCTTACTATTGTTAGTTTTGCTATATTTTTGGTGGTTTGGCCCGAAAGAGATAGGCTTGAAACTATAATCACGCTTGATCCTTCAATGATTTTAGGTGTGTTTTTAGAATTAGGAATTAAGATATTTATTGCAACATTGGCAATTATTACAATTATTGCCTTTGCTGATTATCTCTATCAACGCCATAAGTGGTGGGAAAAGCAAAAAATGACCATCAAGGAGGTGCGTGATGAATATAAGCAAATGGAGGGCGATCCACAGATTAAATCTCGTATCAGGCAACTTCGCCAACAAAGAGCGCAAAAACGTATGATGTCAGCAGTGCCTGATGCAACAGTGGTTATCACCAACCCAACCCATTATGCCATTGCGCTGAAATATGATGAAAATACAAATGCTCCGATTTGCCTAGCTAAGGGGGCGGATAATATTGCTCTTAAAATTAGGGAAGTAGCCAAAACTAACGACATTCCAATAGTTGAGAACCCACCTCTCGCAAGAGCATTATTTGCATCAGTTGAAATTGATGAAGCAATTCCAACTGAGCATTTTAAGGCAGTAGCCTCTGTTATTGGATATGTTATGCGTCTAAAACAAAATGCAGCTTGGAGAGCTTAGAGAATCTATATAAAAATTCTTTCCCCATTTGAAAAATAAATTCTGCTTTAGGATTCCGTTTTCATAAAAAATCTTTTAGAAAAGTAGAAGTGATTCGTTATAGTATTTTATAGGTAGCTAATTTATGTAATAACCTAGCACTTAGCTAGGAATTGGGGAAATTTGTGAAGCAAGTTGAAGAAGATAATTATCCAGAGCCGGTGATTGTAAATCCGGGTGATAGTACAAACCTTTTGCGTGTTTTGCTATTAGCGTTCTTATTTATAATAATTGCTGTGGTAGTAACAATTTATGGTGAAAGGTTTTCCGATAATATTGTGTTGATGATTTTAGGTTTTTTAGCAGTTTTTGGTGTTTTTTGTTTATTTGCTCTGGCCGCTGGGCTGTTCAAATTTGCTTTCACTGAACAAAAAAGAACCCTTGCTAAAGCCATTGTTGATAGTTTGCCCTATGGTGCAATAGTGAGTGAGCGTGATGGCAAAATCATCTATTCTAATGCGAAATATCTTGAATTTGTAAAACGAATAGATAATCGACTTCCTGTCAGCGTTCCACGACTTTTTGCAAATGTTTCTGGGGCTAGTGAAGCGATATATAGGATATCACTTGCAGCTCGTGAGGGTCGTCCAGCAAGTGAAGATATTCGAATTAATCACCAAATAGGTGACTTGGATTTAGGTGCGGATAGCGCAATATTTTGGTATCGCCTTAGTGTTCGTGCTTTACCACAAACAAACAGTTCAAATAAGCCTCTTATTCTATGGTCGTTACAAGACATTTCTAATGACAAAAAACAACAAGAGAATATTTTTTCTCAATTACAAAGTGCTATTGATTATTTAGATCATGCACCTGCTGGGTTTTTCTCATCAAATGAAAATGGTGAGATTCAATATATTAACTCCACGCTTACTGACTGGCTTGGCTATAGTTTAGCCGAATTTGAGGCTGGTATGCTCACTATGAGTGAAATTGTTCGAGGTGATGGCGCAAGCTTATTAAGGGGCGGTAGCTCTGATGGAGAAATAAAAACTGAAATTATTGATATTGATTTAGTTAAACGTGATGGAACGAATTTACCTGTTCGTTTGTTACATAGAGCTGCACGCTTAGCAGAGGGGCGTTTAGGGGAGACTAGAACTCTTGTGCTTGATCGCTCAAGCGGATCTGATCTTGAAGAAGACTTGCGGGCAATAGAGGTTAGGTTTTCTCGCTTTTTTAATGACACGCCATTTGCTATTGCAACACTTGATGCCAGCGGTAGGATTGTTCGCACCAACGCACCTTTCATTCGAATTTTTGGACTTAATGCAGAAGAGCGCTCGGTTGAACACAGATCGATTGCTAATTTAATTGCACAAGAGGGTCGTGAGGCTTTTTCTAATGGAGTTGCACTAGCACTAGAAAAACGCTCGGATATTGAACCGATTGATGCATTGTTAGAATCTAATGAAGATAGCGCTATAAAAATTTATATTACTAGTTCTGAAAAAATGCACGGATCAGATGAGCGGGTAATTATTTATGCGCTTGATATGACTGAGCAACGAAAACTTGAAGCGCAATTTGCGCAAGGGCAAAAAATGCAGGCGGTTGGCCAGTTGGCTGGCGGTGTAGCGCACGATTTTAATAATGTTCTTACTGCAATTATAGGATTTTCTGATCTGTTATTGCTCAAGCATAAATCAACCGATCCATCATTTGGCGATATAATGTCAATCAAGCAAAGTGCTAACCGAGCTGCTGGTTTAGTGCGTCAATTATTAGCCTTTTCTAGGCGACAAACATTGCGCCCACAAGTGCTAGAAATTCAAACCAATATTGATGAGTTACTAGTATTGCTAAAAAGATTGATTGGCGACAAGGTTACTCTTGATGTTTCTCACAAAAACTCAGACTGGTTGGTTCGAGTTGACTTAGTGCAATTAGAGCAAGTGATTATTAATCTTGTGGTAAATGCTCGTGATGCAATGCCTGATGGCGGTCATATTTAAATACGAACAAGTAATGTAAATGAAGAAGAAGCTGAGAAGTTAAACTATCGTGGCATGCCTATTGGTGAATATGTTTTAATAGAAGTTGCAGATAGCGGCACTGGTATGAGCGAAGAAGTGGTTGAAAAAATATTTGAGCCATTCTTTTCTACCAAAAAGCTTAACGAGGGAACTGGGCTTGGTCTTTCCACTGTCTATGGAATTATTAAGCAAACTGGAGGCTTTATTTATCCAGATACAGTTTTGGGTGAGGGCACTAACTTTAAGATTTTCCTTCCTCGTCATATTGCTCAAGAAAATGAAATAGAAGAGGTAGAGAAAGTTATCGCTCCCATTAAAGATCTTACTGGTAATGAGCGAATTTTAATTGTTGAAGATGAAGAGGCTGTTAGGACTTTTTCAGCTAGAGCATTAGCGGCAACTGGTTATGAAGTTTTAGAAGCTGATGGCGGTGAGGAGGCTTTAGAAATTTTAGAAGAAATAGATTATGAATTAGATCTGTTGATCTCTGACGTTATTATGCCCGAAATGGATGGACCAACATTACTTAAAAAAGTAAGAGAGCGTACGAAAGACCTAAAAGTAATATTGGTTTCTGGTTATGCTGAAGAAAGCATACGAAAAGATTTAGAAGA
>JAJRPR010000206.1 GCA_024280655.1 Alphaproteobacteria bacterium
CCACCTGTTTCTTTTTCGCCGCCAAATGCTCCGCCAATTTCTGCTCCACTGGTTCCAATATTTACATTAGCAATACCGCAATCTGAGCCGATGGCAGATAAAAATAATTCTGCTTCACGAATATCAGTTGTAAAAATACTAGATGATAATCCCTGAGGGACATCATTTTGAATATCAATAGCATCATCAATATTTTTATAGCGCATAACATATAAAATTGGCGCAAAGGTTTCATGCTTAACGACATCTACCTGTTTATCTATTTCAACAATAGCGGGGCGAACATAATATGCATTAGGAAATTCATTTTCTAAAACACGATTTCCACCATGTATTATGCCGCCCTGTTTTTTTGACTTTACAAGGGCTTCTTCAAATTGCTCAAAAGAATTTTTATCAATTAAAGGACCTACTAAATTCCCTTCATCTAAAGGATCACCAATAGTGATAGAGTGGTAAGATTTTTTAAGATTTTCAACCAAATCATTGCAAATATCGTCATGCACAATTAAACGGCGAAGGCTCGTACAGCGTTGCCCAGCAGTTCCCACTGCAGAAAAAACTATGGCACGTACAGCCATTTTTAAATCTGCTGATGGTGTAACAATCATCGCATTATTGCCGCCTAATTCTAAAATAGAACGTCCAAAACGTGCTGCCACTTTCTGCCCTACAATGCGCCCCATCGTAGTGCTTCCTGTCGCACTAATAATTGCAACATCATTATCTTCAACCATGATATTACCAATAGATGCATCACCAATTAAAATTTGATTTAGGCCAGAAGATACTGCGTCGGGCACAGATCCAAATTTTTTAAAAGCGCGCTTAAAAATATTTTGGCACGCTAGTGCTGTTAATGGTGTTTTTTCAGATGGCTTCCAAATAATAGGATTGCCACAAATAATGGCTAAAGCTGCATTCCATGCCCAAACGGCAACGGGGAAATTAAATGCACTAATCACACCGCAAGGGCCCATAGGTTGCCATATTTCACGCATATGGTGTCCAGCCCTTTCAGAAACGATAGTCTTGCCATAAAGTTGACGGGATAGCCCTGCTGCAAAAATACAAATATCAATCATTTCTTGAACTTCACCAAGACCTTCTTGGTATATTTTACCGCATTCCAAAGAAACAAGACGACCTAAATCTTCTTTTGCATCACATAATTCTTGCCCTAAAATATGAATAAGCCTGCCACGTTCAGGCGCAGGAACATTTCTCCACTGCTTAAAGGCAAGGCTAGATTTTTTAATAATCTGTTTTGTTTCACTCTTTGTATGAACACGAACAGAGGCAAGAAGGCTACCATCAATAGGGGTGCGCACTTCTAGCGAGCCACCATTTAAATGTTCTTTCAAAAGCCCTAGATTAGAAAAAATATTATCATAATTCATTAAGCTATTTCCTTATTCGCATAATATTGTCCAAATCGATTATCAAGGAAATCTTCAAGTGTAATTTCTTCTTGTTTTACAAATCCTGATTGCGGTAACTTTTTATTATGCACTAAATCAATTGCAGCACATATTCCTGCAGCAGTGGATATTTGAATGGCGCTACGCTGCTTACCCAAAATTTCAGCGGCATATACTGTTGTCGTATAGATTTCTTGTATATATTGGCCATTTTTATAGCCCAGCGCCGTATTAAAAACTAAAACAGTATCTTGTGTTATCGCAGGGATGGCATTTTTAAAAATTTCTTTAACTAGGTCTTGTCGTTTATTCAATTGTAAATCATGCAACAAAAATTTGATAAGATCACGATGACCCGGATAACGAATAGATTTATAATTCAAATTCTTTGCTTTACCCGCTAATGTATCACAAAGTGTCCCTAGGCCGCCAGATGTATTGAACGCCTCATAATCAACCCCTTCTATAGCAAAATTCTCTAAGTCCTCTAGGGGAGGTAACTTAACTAATTCACCATCCGTAATACTGTCACAGGGCTGGCAATATTCATTAATCAGACCATCTATACTCCATGTTAAGTTATACTTAAGCGCATTCGTTGGATATTTTGGTAAGGCGCCAACACGCATACGCAGTTCATCAATTTCATCAAATTTATTTGCCAAATGGTTAGCAGCAATAGAAACAAACCCAGGAGCCAACCCACATTGAGGCATAAAAGCAGATTGCGCACCCTCTGCTAATTCTTTAACAATTTGAGTATTTTTAACATCCTCAGTTAAGTCAAAATAATGCGCTTTCGCTTTTTTAGAAGCCGCAGCAATAGAAGGGGCAAACATATAGGGGCAGGCATTTATAACAAATTGTTGGCCTATCATTGCCCTAGATAGCTGTATCTCATCCGTGACATCTACCTGCTGACAAATAACATCTAAATCTTTAAATAAATTCAAAGATGCTTCACTATAATCTGCTAGCGTTACTTGATAGTCACCACAATCAACAAGAAATGCCGCGATCATTTGGCCAATTTCACCGCCACCAAAAATAATTAATTTTGTGCTCATTATTTATTTCATTATCTTTTTTATATTAAAGTTATGATTCTATCATTGAGCGTATAGCAAGTAATATACATAAGCTAGTTGTTGTTTAGTATATAAGGTTTTTGTACGCATA
>JAJRPR010000207.1 GCA_024280655.1 Alphaproteobacteria bacterium
GTCGAGCCATCGCCAATCCAAGCTGAAGCAATTTTATTGTCACCAGAAATTGCAGAAGCCATTGCCCAACCAACTGCTTGCGAATATTGCGTGCCAAGATTGCCTGAGATAGAGAAAAACCCATATTCTTTGGCAGAATAAAATACTGGCAGTTGCCGCCCTTTAAGAGGATCATCTTTGTTAGAATATATTTGATTTATCATCATTTCTAGCGGATAATCATTAGCGATTAATAGGCCAGCTTGTCGATATGTAGGGAAATTCATATCCCCCTTTTGCAAAGCCATTTGCGAGGCACACGCCACCGCTTCTTCGCCCAAAGATTGTAAATAAAAACTGGTTTTCCCCTGCCGCTGGGCGCTCATCATTCTATCGTCAAGGGCGCGCAAAATCATCATATGCTCTAAACCTTGTTTTAATCTATCAACATCAAGATATTGCGCCCAAGGACCAACCGCCTCACCTTTCTTGTTAAGAACACGAATGATTGAAAAAGCCATATCACGCATATCTTGCGGCTCTGCATCAATTTCTGGCATTCGGGTTTGCCCAGCTTTAGGAATTTCAAAAGCTGAAAAATCAGGCTCATCTCCTGGACGACAACCCGGTTCGGGCACATGTAAAAATAGGGGTTTAATAGGCTCGCTCAAATCATTCCCTCACCATTAAATCAATATGATGCACAATAACAATATTTCATAAGAAAAACATGTTGATTTTGCTTTCAATATGTAAGTCTTTCAGTTAAATATACTTTGAAATTATAAATTTACAGAATTGAATGCTTCAAATGAAAAATATTAAAGAAAAAATCATTGATCAAATAGACAAAAAAATTCTTAAGCACTTAGTGAAAAACGCAAAAATCTCTATGGCGGATTTAGCTGAACAAGTTGGCCTGTCCACCAGCCCATGCTGGCAACGAGTAAGGCGGCTAGAAGCGGACGGTTATATAGAGGGATATTCGGCAAATCTTAATCAATATAAATTGGGTGCAACCGAAATCGTGTTAGTTGAGGTTTCGCTTGAGCGGCACGATCAAAATGCGCTTACTGAATTTGGCAAAAAAATAGGCCAGCTTGATGAAGTATTGGAAGTTTTTCTAACTAGTGGGGAACATGATTATTTACTTAAAGTTGCTGTTTCTGGCACTCGTGGATATGAAGAATTTTTGACTAATAAATTAAGCAATATTTCGGGCATCCGGCAAACAAGATCAATATTTGTATTGCGCTGCCTAAAAGATAGCGCCGTTTATATTCCGTGATTGCTGAGCGTTCTAGTTCGACCAACACCAAAATGATGTTTTATACTCTATATACAGCTTTTTGGCGGGAAATGCACATTAGCATGGCGCAAAATCCCGAGACAAAACAATAAAGCCAGCCTAACCTCTTATTGAGTGAAAATGTCCAAATTTTGCAAAAACGCATATTTAGGCATTGCTTACAGATAAAGCTTTTGAAAATTTCAAAGGCAAGAAATGGTTTCTGGGAGGAAAACAAATGTATAGTATGACAATTAATGGAGAAGCTGTAACCACAGAAGATAGTTTTGAGATTTTAAATCCTGCAACGGGTGAAGTGGTTGGCCATGCGCCCAACGCAACAAAAGAACATTTAGACGCCGCAGTTGAGGCAGCAAGTGTTGCGTTTAAAAGCCTATCAGCAATGCCAATTGAAGAGCGCCAAGCGCTTTGTGTAGCAGTTGCAAAAGTAATAAATGACAATGCAGAGGATCTAGCTAAATTATTAACACTTGAGCAAGGCAAACCTCTAAATGGACTAGGTTCACGTTGGGAAATAGGTGCAGCTGGTGCATGGGCTGGACATACCGCAACATTATCATTGCCGATGAAAACCATTCAAGACAATAATGAAGGCACGGTAGAATTACACCGCAAGCCGCTTGGTGTTGTTGGTTCAATCACCCCATGGAATTTCCCAATTCTTATTTTAGCTTGGCATGTTGTGCCAGCAATTTGTACGGGAAATACTATAATAATTAAACCATCACCTTACACACCACTTACTACTCTAAAGCTAGTATCATTGCTTAATGAAGTACTGCCAAAAGGTGTTCTTAATTGCATTAGCGGTGATGATAAATCGGTAAATCTTGGCTCTGAAATGAGCGCACATGATGATATTCGTAAAATCGTATTTACTGGCTCGACTGAAACTGGTAAAAAAGTAATGGTCAACTCTGCTGAAACTATGAAACGCCTGACCCTAGAAATGGGCGGCAATGATGCTGGTATCGTATTGCCTGATGTTGATGCAAAAACCATTGCTGAAGGCTTGTTTTGGGGTGGTTTTGTAAATAATGGCCAGACCTGTGCGGCGATTAAAAGACTTTATGTGCATGAAGATGTGTATGATGATGTTTGTACCGAGTTGGTCAATTACACCAAAAATATAGTTGTAGGTAATGGAATGAACGAAGAATCTATTCTTGGTCCAATGCAAAATAAAATGCAGTTCGACAAAGTTTGCCGTTTAGTTGAAGACGCAAAAACCAAAGGTCGTGTTCTTTTGGGTGGCACTCCGGGTGAAGGATTGTTCTACCCGCCAACAATTATTGCAGATCTAGATGATAGTGATCCGCTAGTATATGAAGAGCAATTTGGCCCTGCCCTACCAATCATTAAATATAGCGATATTGATGATGTGATAGCAAAAGCCAATGATAGCCAATGGGGTTTAGGTGGCTCGGTATGGGCTAGA
>JAJRPR010000208.1 GCA_024280655.1 Alphaproteobacteria bacterium
GCGCTCTCGCTCCTTTTGGTCAAGATCAATAAGTTTTTCTAAATTCCTAGTAATAGTTCCAAGCAAAGTAACTTCTTTATTGCCATGATTTGCCATATCTTTCTCCAAAAGAACAATTTGCTGCTCCAACACACAAAACAATCGTTTAATCAAAATTGTCCTGTTAGGGCTTTTAATATTGCTCATAAAAATCCGAAAAGTCGCAGAGTTAAGTTGAAATTACGAAAGGGAGGAAGCCGTAATATTTTTGCCGCAACTCTGCGACCGTGACATAAATATACATGAGCTGCGTGACGGGTGGATAAGTTATGTTTTATTTGGAACAGTCCTGTTTTGGCACTCTATGTCCATCATTTTTACAGAATTGAAGCTAGAAATCCAAATCACCTCACCCTGAGCCTGTCGAAGGGTTAGCATAAGAAAATAAGACATATTTCTAGCCCGTGCCTCTCAACCAGTATCAAGAGGAATAATTAAGTGTACTTAGTAAATTCCTACCACAATTCGCCAACAAAAATTAAACCATTCACAAGAGCTTTAATAATAGTTTTGATTTTTTATCAAATATCACAGGCCCATGATCACCCAAAATATTAAATTCAAATTCTGGAACTTCTGGCAATTCGACACCGTCTTTGCTAAAAGCTTCCCGCAAACACTTATTACGATTCTCCCAAGCATCTTCAAAAGACTCAATTGCCTTCAACAATGAAATTGTATCCATGGTAGCGTCAATACTTGTACCTGCAGTTGTCATGCCACCACTTATAGTAACCATCGTTCCGTCAATTTCCATCGGCGAATTTATTGCATTATTTCGAAGTTGTTTCCTCTCTTCTTCGTTAGGTATCCATGAAAGATTTTTAGCTCTCTTCGCCTCATGAACAATTTCAGCACTCTCTAGTTCTTTGAACATCACTCGTGCCAAATGTTCTTTGCTCCAGCTTCCGTGTGGCATAACATCAACCAAATAAGCATTATCATGTTTGAATACGACAAACAAAAGGTCGCCTGTTCGTTCAACAAACCCATCAGGCATAGTCCTTGTCGATAAATGCAAGTGGTGCAACCCCCAAGAAGTAAGCAATAAATCAAGATCACGACGTCTGTTTAACTTTTTGCCGTTTCCAGACACATCTGCAGCATGTTGTATTCCCTTGCTTAAATAGCAATTTAGGTCTAGCCCTGCTGCAATGTCTTCAATAATCTGCTTAAGTGCAGTTTTATGCTCTATCGAAGATAAACGAGCTTTTAATGTTGCAGATATATGCACCTGCCGAACGCGTGGAGCAATAAATCTACTAGTCCAGTTATGATATTTTATAAACAAGTCATGCACATCAAGGCTACGCAAATGCGCATCGAGTTCATTGTTAGACTGATCATATGGGAGATTGTTCAATACCCATTGTCGGGCACTCTCCTTCAAGCAGATATCCAAATCCATAGCCTCCTACGAAAAGCATTAATAAACTATTGGTTCAAATGCATTATAAAGTATCATAACTATTTACTAAATACACTAAATAAATTCCACTATTCTAATTGCTCCTCCCACCAAGCCATCCTCTCGCAGCCGTACCGTACAGTACGGCAAATAAACGTCTAAAACCACCATCGTTCTCTAATCCAAACTACCCACCTTACTAAACAAAGCAAAATTGTCTATAATGGCAAGAATCGCCTTTACGCATGTTTAACTAGAGGTTCAAATTTGAAGATACCTAGCGATAGTTCTGCGAATATAAATTCAACTCGCTCAGGAGTGTTGCGAGCTTTGGGCTTGCGGCCGGGGCAATCTTTTACCGCACAAGTTATCTCAAATAGCCCCGATGGCTTAACGCAACTAAAAGTCGGCTCACAACAAATCTCGCTCAATCTTCCAAGCAAACCACAGCTTGGCGTAATGCTAAAATTCTTATTTCAATCGGGTGGAGAAAAACCGCAAATCACCCTAATGGGCGAAGCAACTAGCAACAGCAACACCACTCAATCAACTCAGCCACCTCAACCAAGCCAAACTACTCAAAACCAAACCACACAAAATAACGCAACAAAAATTACAATTTCAACTCAACAGGCCAACGCACAAATCAACACACAACAAGCCGCCAATCCACAAAACCCTGCACCACAAAACCAAGTACCACAATCACCTCAAGCCCAAACAAGCACAACAACTAGCGTCCCACTCCCCCCTGCCACACAAGCAAAATTACAATTATTAGTAGGGCAAACGGTTAGCGCCAAAGTAAGCGGGACAACTACAAATGGACAAACCAACTTCAGCATTGGCTCAACACAATTTAGTGCCCCCATTGCCAGCAATCCGCCTATTGGAACAGTGCTACAATTTTTAGTCAAAAGTGAAGATGGGCAAGCTCGCTTGGTGCTTAGCGAGCAAAATATTAGCATTACACAGCAAGCACAAGCAAAACCAACAGTGCAAAACCCCTATAATAACCAGCCGATAAATAACGCTCCCACTTCTAGCACCACTCAAAATTTGCAACAAAATCAAATTATCGCCCCTCCAATTACCAACCCACTAGCACAGGCAATTTCAAGCGCCATTCCATTAGCGCTTGCGCAACAAGATAGTTTAACGGTGCTTTTTGCAAACTTAATGGGCTTGCAAAAACAAAATGTAAAACTTGAGCCAAATGTAAAAAAAGCAGTGCAACAATTATTAGATGGGCAATTAAAACTCGATGGCAAAGCACTAACAGGCAATGCAATAAAACAAGCAATTACTCGTTCTGGCAATTTCTTAGAATCAGCTCTATCAGGAAAAACGCAATCTTTGGTCACTTCACCCTCCCCCTCTTCGTCACAACAAGTATCGCTAGCGCAAAGTGATATGAAAGCGCTGCTTTTATCTTTGCGATCCTCATTATTAAAATGGCTAGGCGAGCCATCTACCACTCAAAAATCTTTAGAAAACCAAATACCTCCGCCTCGCAAAGGCATTTCACCTCGTGCCTCCCCCCCAAATTCACAAAGATTACCAGAGGGGTTAGACCCAAAAAATATTGGTAATGCTCTATTAAGGCAAACAGATAGCGCACTTTCTCGTTTGCGATTATTTCAAATTAGCTCTCTTCCCGATCAGGCAGGTCGTAGCGCCATAAGCAATGAGATAAATCTCGAACTACCATTTTCACTTGGCAATGAGAGCAATATTATCCGCTTTCAAATTGAAAGAGATAGTAGCAATAAATATGGGAATAATGAGCAGAGTTTAAATTTACGCTTTGCCATGAATTTACAATCTTTAGGAGAAGTTGGGGCAAATATTTCCTTTCGTTTAGGAAAAGTTGGGGCAATGATTTGGGCGCAAGAAGAAGAAACAGCAAAACAATTAAACAACATGTTGCCAGAGCTAACTAGCTCGCTTGAGGCACGTGGTTTAGAAACTAGTTTCATCAGGGTTCGTCACGGCGCACCAGAAAAGGACGGGAGCGCAAAGGGCGATCTTGTGAATAATTTATTATGAGCGATAAAGACGAAGAAAAACCACTAGATATTGCCGTTGCGCTAAATTATGAAAAAGAAAGCGACAATGCGCCAAAAGTCATTGCTAAGGGCTATGGCGAAGTCGCAAAACGCATTGTTGAAACGGCAAAAGAAAATGACATAATAATTGAAACTAATGAAATGTTAGCCGAAGCTCTTAGCAATGTTGAATTAGATGAAACTATCCCAATCGAGCTTTATGAAGCGGTAGCTGAAATTATTGGCTTTGTATTAAGAGCAAACGAAAAAATTAGCTAATTTCCCATTCTGGCCACTCAGTAATATGATCTACCCAATCTTCAGGCTTTATTTCTTTTTCGCTTATTGTAAGCCCTTTTACTGATATGCCAGCTTTAACAACTGTTTCTTTATCACCAGAAATAAGCGGATGCCAAGAAGCAAGCCCTCTATTTTCTGCAATGCGCCGATAAGCGCAACTTGTAGGTATCCAGTTAAGCGAAGATATATTATCCGCATTTAGTTTCACACAATCAGGAACTATTTTTTCCCGATTGTCATAATCGGTACAAAGGCAGTTTTTTGGGCTAAATAGTTTACAATGAACATCGGAGGGGAATATTTCATTACTGTCTTCGTCCTCAAGTTTAATCAAACAGCACCTGCCACAATTATCGCAAAGCGCCTCAAACTCTTCTTCACTCATCTCTTTTAATGTTTTTTCTTCCCAAAACTTCATTTTCTTTGCCAATTTACTAACTAACCATATATAATAAAACCATAGACCAGATAAATCCTGTTTGGAAAGCAAAAGTGCAAGACCCGATTAACAAAAAGATTAAACCGTTTAAACAAAATCGCCTTTTGCAACTAGATGCTTGGCTTGATTCTTCTATTTACGAGTTTTTCAAGTCAACTGGTCGTGGATATACACGTTTTCAAGATTTTATGTCTATTTTCCATGTATCTGGTTTTCGCCGATTTTTTGTAGAAATTATTTCAGATATTCTCTCATTTGGAGCTATTGCAGCTGTGCTGATGCTCTCTTTAGCTCTACCAGCATTTGATGAAACAGCCTCTGGAGAATTTAACAAAGCAGAAGATTATTCTTTTATCTTTTTAGATAGATATGGCAATGAAATAGGAAGACGGGGAATTCGTTCTGATAATTCTGTGGAATTAGATAAATTACCAGATTATCTAATCAAGGCTACATTAGCTATTGAAGACAGGCGTTTTTACGAGCATTTTGGGATTGATTTTTTAGGTATTTTACGTGCTGCTATTTCCAATGTAAGGGCAAATTCAGTTGTTGAAGGCGGGTCATCTATCACGCAACAACTTGCCAAAAACCTATTTTTAACATCTGAGAGAACTTTTTCTAGAAAAATAAAAGAAGCATATTTATCTTTATGGTTAGAAGCTAACTATACTAAAGATGAAATATTGAAAATGTATTTTGATCGTGCCTATCTTGGGGGTGGTAATTTTGGAGTTGCAGCCGCTGCCGAATATTATTTTTCTAAAAGTGTAGAAGATCTCACACTTGCTGAATCTGCAATGTTTGCAGGAATGTTCAAAGCCCCTTCCAGATTTGCTCCGCATATTGATTTAGCAGCATCACGGGGACGAGCAAATAGAGTTCTTACAAGCATGGTAGATGCAGGATATGTAACAGAGGGCCAAGTAACAAATGCCAGACGCAATCCTGCAACGCCTGTTGATCGTGTGCATGAAATTAATTCACCAAATTATTTTCTTGATTGGGCATTTATTGAAGCAAAAAAATTAGTTTTAGGACGAGATGAAATAGGGTTTATCGCTCGCACTTCGTTTGATCCAGTTTTGCAGTCTTTTGCAAAAGAAGCAATAGCATCTACACTTCGTGAAAGCGGAGAAAGATATGGTGTGAGTGAAGCCGCAATAGTAGTGACAGACCCAAACGGCGCAGTACGTGCAATGGTTGGAGGTCTTGATTATGGCAAGAGCCAGTTTAACCGTGCAACCACTCCAACCCGCCAACCGGGCTCAGCATTTAAGCCATTTGTTTATGCAACTGCCTTTGAAACTGGTGAATTTTCTCCAGAAACAAAAATAACCGATAGGCCTGTTTGTATTGGGAATTGGTGTCCACAAAATTACAACCGTTCTTATAGAGGTACAGTTACTTTACTAAATGCTTTCACTCGCTCAATCAATACTGTACCTGTAAGGCTTTCTATCAGAACAGGCAGGAAACCTATTGCAGATATGGCGCGCGCAATGGGAATACAAAATGACTTCCCTATAACTCGTTCATTAGCACTTGGCGTATCATCAGTAAGCGTGATTGATATGACATCAGCCTATAGCGTTTTTGCTAGCGGTGGCTATAAATCAACGGCAACGGGCATTTCACGTATTAGCAATCTATATGGTGACGTTGTTTTTGATGTAAAAAACAATGTAGAAAAGAAACGTATTTTAAGTGAAGATACCACAAGAAAAATGAACATGATGATGCGAAATGTTGTAGTTGCTGGAACTGGCAGACGAGCAAATGTTGAAGGTGTTCCTGCTGCTGGAAAAACTGGAACAACTTCATCTTATCGTGACGCTTGGTTTGCAGGCTTTACAGGAAATTACGTTGCGGCAGTGTGGATGGGGAATGATAATAATATGGAGACCAACCGCTTAACGGGCGGCACACTACCTGCAACTATTTGGCAAAAATTTATGGAATTTGCCCACACTAATATTGAAGTTTTGCCATTATATGGAGTTGATTTTGAGCCCAAAAAATTTGCTATAAATGAGAACCTATCACAAGAGGATGGCGAATTGGCACAAAATCGTGCGCCAACTTTGCCACCAGAAGCTGCTGAAAATTTAATCAAACTATCTGAAATTTTAAGTGATGAAATTGAGCGCATTAAAAATCAAGAAGTTCAAGTTCAACAAAATTCTGATATTGGTGAATGAAATGAAAAATTTTACGCCAAAATTTTTAATTTTTTTACTAAGCGCTCTAATTGTTGGCTTAGGCCTTACATATTATTCTCTTAATGACGGACGATTTATTGGCGCTTATCAGTGGGGATCTTGGTCGGCATGGCTAAAAGCAGGCTCTCCAAAGCCAGATCCTTACACAAAAGCCTTCTTAGCTTTAGGGAGTAGTTTGCAATTAGGACGTGGAGAAGGCATCCAATTTATTGCTCAAAGAGATATTAATGGCGATTTACTCACGCGTAATTGTAATTATATAATAAAAGGGGATACGCCAGTTGCAGCTTTTTGGACATTAAGAGCTACCTCTATTGAAGGCAATTCAGTTACACCAAACATTGAAAAACAAAATATCCATAGCGCTCGTCTTGCAATAGATAATGATGGAACTATTACAATTTTTATTAGCCCAAAAAACAGGTCTGGGAATTGGTTAGAAATACAGGGGGATGATTTATTTGAAATTGTTCTAACTTTTTATGACGCACCTATACTTGCTGGATTTGGCGGAGAAATCGAGCAAATGCCAAGCATTATTAAGGAGAGTTGTTGATGAGCAAAACTTTTCTTGCGCTATTTGCTGGTGTTTTATTTGGATTGATAATTCATTTGAGTATTATTTTATTATTGCCCCTATTCCCCCCAACTAATGCTTGGAAGATTTTTGCTAAAATCGCCCCTATTGGAGAAGTAATTATTCTTGAACGCCCACTTCCAGGGAAAGCTAACATTTTGCGCCTTGATCCCGAATTAGCATATGCTGTTTGTCGATATGATTTATCAAATGGCCCAGGTCTTTTAAGCGGAGAGCTTACAAGCGACTTTTGGTCGGTTGGGGTAGTTGATAAAAATGGCGTTACTATTTTTAGCACAAGAGGTAGTTCAAGCATTAATAATTATTTAGAGCTTGGAATTTTTAATCCTGCTCAAACTCGCCTATTAGCTGAACAGCAATTAGGAATGCAAGAGGGGTTAATAATCGTTGAAGCTCCACGCAACCAAGTTTTTGTGGTAGTTCGTTACGCTCCACCATATCCACAAATGTGGGATCGCTATAGTAAGGTACTTAGCAAATTAAATTGCTCTTACTTAAGTGATAGTCTTGAAACTATAGAAATAAGCGAATAAAGTTCACTTATAATAATGGTTATTTCTTATAAATTATCTCTTGGCTAAAAGGATCGTCCTGAAACCTTGAAGTAATCACTGACGTTCCTAAAGCGCTGTTATTTCTAAATTGTGAAGAACAAAAAGATCGGCTTCTAGCCCGCTCAATATCAATAGCCATCTCACTTAGTCTAGCATCAACTTGACGCGCCTCCTCATGAGGAGTTTCTATTAACAAACGATCTAGTGCCAAAGAATATGAATCATAACGATATTGCAATGCACTAACAAACCAATTTATATATTTATCATTTTCTATTTTTCTGGATTTAACTGCAATTCTCTCTTGTTGAGTGGCGCTTGTAATGGCGTTTACAGCAACATCTCTTCGCCTATCTATTTCTCTAACAGCGCAAATAGATGCAAAGACACTTGGCACGGTTTTTATATCAATACTAATATCACGAGAGAGGGTATTATATCTAACTCTTGACGATGAAAAATCCTGATTTTTAAGGAAATAATAATAGCGATCAACAGCAAATTTTTTGTTCTGCAAAGGCACTATTCTAGTTCTTTGCCACTCAACTACAATATCGAAAAACCAATCTTTGGCATGTGGTGCAATTAAAAATCGCCACACTCGATCTTGCATCTCATTTTCTTCATCTGTTTTATTCAAACTAGAAACTGCTTCTTTACTAGCCAATGCCCTTATAGAGCCAATGCTCGGCAAAATTTCATCATTTATCACATTAACTTTTGCTCGCCCCAAATCGCCAACAGGTCTAGCGCAAGCAGACAAGAAACTTATGATAAGAATTATAATAATTAAACGCACTAAATTTACCCTAGCTTAGAATTGTTTTTAACATGCCTAGAATTTTTCTTAGATAGGCCGGTTTTATTATCTATATTCTCATCTATTTCTAAATGGCGTTCATAACGAACTCCAGTAAACATGATAATTTGACCAGCTTCTTTCATTGAAGAATCACCTAGTTTCTTTGTTCTCGCTATAGGGCGATTTATCTGCTTGCTGATTCGGATAAGCTTTCCCATTGCCCTCTTCCGGTGTTAAATTCTTTTCAATTACTCTGAAAATCGCATCTTATTTAGTTATTTTGCTAAAAACTTCGATTTGCATCATGTTTTCATTAAGAAATGCTCATGGTTAATACTCTGCTAACGAATTGCAGGAAATATTGTTTAAACAATAAATAATTATATTTTTAAGAGTATTTTTCATGATTGGGTTCCAACCTTACGAAACATTTCAGCGGTTAGCTGAAACTGGCGGCATTGATCGCATAAACACTTTACTCAAAGCAAGTTGTGATGCGTTCTCAAAACGTAAAAAACCAGATCCAAGCGAAATTAAACAATTTGAAGTGCTTGCAACTCGTCTTTTTCAAATTGCTTCGCCAGAAGTTCGAAAACAAGCAGCCTTAATTTTGAAGCAATCTGAGAATCTTACAAGCATATTAGAGGCGCTTATAATTGAGAATATTGGTGAAAACCTAAACGATTATTTACTTTCAACCCAAAATCTCTCTGAGAAATCACTAAAAACGCTAATTGATAAAAAAGACATTGATATTAATGCTACAATCGCTTTGCGCACCGACTTGTCAAAGCCAGTAATTACAAGCTTGTTTCAAACAAATTCTCGCAAGGTTTACCGCTCGTTAGCTTCCAATATAAGCATTGAGCTACAAGGGCCTTACCTAAATGCACTAACTCGCTCAGCACAAATGGATATTAAAATAGCTCACTCACTTGCAGTGCGAGAAAATTTTGATAAAGCTCTTTTGGCGCCAGTGTTTTTTGAACTTGTTGAAGCCGATAGAATTAAAATCATAGAAGCTTTTTCTGCCCGCAAAACCCCAGATGCGCCAATTAAAAAAACTATTGAACAAATATCAGTTGCAAACGAAGCACTCACACAAGCGCTTATGAAATTGTTCTCCAACAATAGACGTCCAGAAGTTGCTAATCTATTGTTGCAAATCACAGGACTTGATGAAACTAGGTGCGCACAAATTGCTCATGATGTTAGTGGTGCTGCGCTTTTTGTAATTTTACGTGGCTTTGGTTGTACCGCTTATGACGGATTAAAAGTCCTCATTCACGCAACAAGCATAGAAGAGGACCGCTCAGAGGTTCTTGCAGCTTTTGCCAAGCTTTTCCAAGATGTAAGTGTTAATTCGATGATGTATATGATGAGCGCATGGCGCAATGAAACTAATTTAATAGATTTAGCAAAACCAGAGTTCGTTAGATTTACTAAAACTAAGCGAAATAATAATATTGCCCAACCTCTTAATCAGGATAGCGCCCTTAAACAAGATAGTGTCGCTAAACAAGATAATGTTATTAATCAGGCTATAAAAGCCCTTGAGAGAATTGGCGCACGAAGGGCTAGTTAGCTCAACTACAATTAAATTTATGCATAAACATCAGACAATATCTAAGCCAATATCTTCTGAGCGCAATTCAAGAGCTATGACCCAGATATCAGGATCAAAATTTAATTCACTTTCAATACGCTTATGAATTTTCTTTGCATCAACCCTATCAAGCAAAAGCTCAAATACCAAACCTACATTATCATCTTTTCGTTTTAACATTGGTGCTGGAGCATAGAGCGAATTAGTCGAGTTAAGGTGATCAACTTCAATAAATACCTGCCCAGCGGCCAAATGGCCTTTACGTGCAACTACACAATAATTACCCAAATCATTATGCCTACGAACAAAAGAAGCACACCAAATATCAGAACGTAATTGAAGCATTATATATTATTCTACTTTTGCACCAGCATTAATTAACAAGTCAATCAATTCGGCACTGGCCTCTCCGCTTACCTCATAATTATAATAGACCTCAAAATTTCTAATGGCTTTAGAGGTTTTAGAATCTATTTCACCATCAATTTTTCCTCGTAAAAACCCAAGGCTCGCTAGTCCAAGTTGAATTTGTTTAATCATCTTTGTATCTATCGCTACCTCTGATGCATGGTTAATCTCATGGGCATTATTTGCTGTATTACTTGCTGCACTTCCAGCAATTTCTAATAAAGGATCAGGAACAGGCTGAGTGATAGATGAGGAGGAATTGATATTTTGTGCTCGTTGAGGTTGTACATTTGGAATATTTGTTTCAAGGATTACTGGATTAATAGGAGCATCTTGAGGAGTTGAAATAACTTCATCAATATGGGCATTTTTTACCAATAATATTAGCTCAGGCGTTAAAGCTCCAACGGGCTCCTTGCCTATTGATTTTTGAAATGCACGAATAGCATTTGCGGTATTGGGGCCATAATAACCATCAGCTTCTTGCTTAAAGAACCCAAGAGATTTTAATTTCTCTTGCAGGCCTACTATATCTGAATAATTGATCTTTGCTACAGATCTTAGCATTTTAGGCCTTGGAGGGATTATTTGGGTTTGCAAAGATGAAATATTTTGTGGTGCTAGCGCTACTCTCTCATTTAATATTACATTATTAATTGAAGGGGTTATTGGTAGAGCTGGCTCATTGAATAATGGTGAAGGATGCGGGTTTACTTGCATAAAAAGGGCATTAGTTAAAGCAAAAGAACTGCCAATAAACATTGTAGAAATAATTGCAAATGCAAGCGGTGCTTTTATAATTAAAGCAAAAAAAGATACAAATATGTTTCTTATGAAATAGCCAATAGCTATTGGTAGGTTTAATTTAGTGGCCGACGTCATAGAGCAACCTTTCTATTATTCTTTGCATATAATTGCTGACTATCATTTATTATTGCAGATTTCTTTATATCAAATCTATCTATTCCAATAATATTATTACCTGTTATTGGCGCAGATTTAGGACCTTTTATTGGCAATAATATTTTCATATTAGTACCTATATTAATCTTTGAATTAACCTTTAGGGTGCCCTGATGCAGATCAATAAGCCCTTTAATTATATAAATTCCTAAACCCGTTCCCTCATAATTTCTGCTCTTAGAATTGTCAGCTTGCAAAAAAGGTTCGCCAAGCCTTGCAATATGCTCTTCGCTCATTCCAATACCTTGATCTTTGACAGTAATTTCAAGATTGTGCGCACGTCTATTTACGGATAAGTGAATAGCGCTGAGAGGGTTTGAGAATTTAATAGCATTTGAAAGAAGATTGATAATAATTTGCAAACATGCACGCTTATCAGCTAATATTTGTGGGAGTTGGTCAGATATTTTTACCTCTATCTTAATATTTTTTTCACTCGCAAGCTTTTGAACTATCTGTAGTGATTGAGTAATGAGTTTCTCTGGTTCAAGCAAAGCGAGATTTAATTCAAATTTCCTAGCGTCAATCTTTGCCATATCTAATAGCGAATTTACAACTTCTACCAAGTGCTTACCGCTTTGAGAAATTAACTCAGCATATTCTTGCTGATTTGGTTTTAATTCGCCGCCAATTCCATTAGCCAACATATCAGAAAAACCAACAATAGCATTTAGTGGGGTGCGCAATTCATG
Organism: Alphaproteobacteria bacterium; assembly: GCA_024280655.1. GTDB lineage: Bacteria > Pseudomonadota > Alphaproteobacteria > Rhizobiales > Devosiaceae > S141-66. Next base: position 12,080 of record JAJRPR010000208.1, read on the forward strand.
GCCTAAGATAGCTAGAAAATGAGATTTTTCTTTATGTGCAACTTGTGCTGATTTAACTTGGCCTTGTAATTGTTCTTCTTGTTGCTTTGACAAAGATACATCATGTAATAGAGCAACTAATTCACAAGCTCCAGTGTTTTTGCTATTAGCAATAATTGGTGAGAATTCAATCTGAACCCATATATAATTCGCAACAGCTTTATTTGAAATAGGGTCATCTTTTCGCATACGAATATTAATAGTGACTTGTTCTCTATTATATTGGGCTTTTTTGATACTTGTTAAATATAAAGGACGATCTAAAAGATGAGTACGATCAACTAAACCAGAGCCAATTAATTCAAAATGTTCACAATTAAATAATTTCTTTGTAGATTTTGAGATAAAACTAACTTCCCCCAAATCACTATAACGCAAGAAGCCATCACCAATAGTTTCATACAGATTATGATTATTTTCATTTTGAGCAATATTGTGAAACTTTTTTTTGGCCCTGTTACTAGCCCAAAATATTGTTGCTAAAATAACTATAATAAAAAATGAATAGGCAACAAGTATAGTATTAAAATCACCCACCTCAATCTTTAGCAAAAGCGATAATGGCAAAAACCCGCTAAGTGCAGCTATAATAAAAAACCCAATAAATTTTACCCTCACTCCTAAAATACTATCTTTTAGGATTGAGGTTTTATTGCCAAAAAATAACTTTATAAAACTATCTCTAGTTAAGGGACGCATATACTAACCTAACTAACAGGACTGCTAAACAGACCTAACTCACTAACTATTGCATAAATTTATATCTACGCTGGCTATAATCTGGCGATGAAGCCCTAAAACAAAATTAATTAGTCAGAGTTTTATGTAGTTTTTTTCATAAAATCGGCGTTAATCTGCTGTTAGCGTAAACAATTAGTTACGATTTTATTTTGAACAATTAAAAATTGAATAAAATCCAATCTATTTTTTACATAGACTATTAGAAACATGTCCATATATTTTCTTTCATAAACAGGGTTTGGGAAAATACTTGTTTTTCACAGTTCTTAAAATGAGCTAAACGAAGGGGCAGAAAATGTTTTTGTTAAAATCCACATTTTGGCTTGGTATGGCATTCATTGTCATCAAACCAGTAGGATTTGATATGAATAGTGCAAACGAAGCGGTAAGCCAAGCTGCATTGAATGCTTCTTCTAAGATAATAATTAATCAAATTACCTCCACCCCATGCAACGACTTACAATGTAGCGGGGGCAAGGCACTCACCCTTGCCTCTACTATATTATCTAATGTTGAGCTAACGAGCAGATCAACAAAAACTACTAAGAAGGCACTACAAATACCAACAGAAAAAACATTTGAGCAATTAACAGCACCTAACCCAAAGCCACCACCGAATAGAAAAACTTAATTCAAACATCAAGGATAGCGCCATTTCCCAACTATTTATGTGCAGTCCTTGACTAGGCCGCAAGAACCCGCCCCGGTTCTTGCGGTTGCTTTTTTTTAGCTTTTTTGTTGGCTATTTAGTTATTTTGCTTTATTTAGCCTATATGAATTCACATGAGACATTTGAAGAAATAATAGAAAATCTTAGCTTTCTTGACGACTGGGAAGATCGTTATCGCTATTTAATTGAGTTGGGCCAAAAATTAGAGCCTATTTCTCGAGATGAACGCTCAGATGAAAATAAAGTTCATGGCTGTGTATCGCAAGTTTGGTTGATCACAAAACAGCAAGAGCTTAACGATAAAAAGGTTTTATGTTTTAGAGGCGATAGTGATGCGATGATTGTTAAAGGTCTCGTTGCTGTTTTAATTGCATTATATTCAGGTTTAAGCCCAGATGAAATAATTGAAAAAGATGCGATTGCAATATTTGATGATCTAAACCTTCGTGAACATCTGACCTCACAGCGCTCAAACGGGTTAGTTGCTATGGTTGATAGAATAAAAGTTAAGGCTAAAGACTATCAATAATATTTAGTAGGGAGCGATCCCTGCTCTATCCAACTATTAATGTTATTTCTATTGCTCCCAATCGCCTTTTGACAAAGACCAAGATTAAAGGCCAGCTGCTCAAGCCCAATTCGAAGAACCAATTTAGCGCTACGTCTTGGCCAACCACGCTCGCTCTCAACAGTTTGCAAACCCTTTTCAAAGCCACATACATCTATAATAATAGAAGCCCAATCTTTTGGGATATCTGCTAAAAGACTTTCCATTGTTTTACGAGCATCTATTGCCATATCAGAAATATCCAATTTTACGTTGCTTGAAGATTTTGTGCTAGCTAATTGAGCATCATTATAGCTCATGGTAATTCTTGAACGAAGATGAGAGCGCTCCATTAGGTTAGAAAACCGTCTTGCTGCCTCAACATGATGTGGCTCAAGATAGGGTTTCTTACCTGCCCTAACTATTGTTAGACGTGAAATAGGGCTTTCATTAAGATTTATCTTTACCCCATCATTATTGAATTTAATATTTCTATGTTGCTCGCTAAATTGCTCTTCTTTACTTGCTCCATTATTTGCCATTTTTCGTAGCAGCCACTTTTTGCTAAGGCTATTTATTGATATTTTATTGGGCGTGAATTCAATAATTCCTAGGCTTGCTAATTGGCTTATTTCTTCTTTTCCCAAATTTACTAATATTTCACTAGAGCTAAATCTAAATTTTTTGTCCTTTGAAATATACGCTGTTTTGAAACGCAATAATTTTCTAATAAAAGATTTTTGCCTATGCTCAATGTTGGGTTTTTTGCTCATTTGCATCCCTTGTCATTGTTGTTTCAAACAAAATATCCTCAAGCCTATCTTCAAGTTGACACACCATAGCTTCAAATTTTTCATCATCACGTTTGTCTTCAATAATTGTGCAAGCATGAGAAACCGTAGTTCTATCACGGCCAAAAAAACGGCCAACTTCACTCATGCTTTTTCCAACAGCTACATGTAATAAGTACATAGCTAATTGACGTGCATCGGCTATTTGTGATTTGCAACGAGAATGGTGAAAAAATAGCGCAACTGGCACCTTGCTAACTTCACTTACTATTTTTACGACATTATTACCTTCATTTTGAATTGCACTTTTAGAGCAAGCTATTTTATCAGCTTGATATATTTTTGTTGCTGGTTTTTCTAACTTACTAAATTTGCTTGTTTCTATATAAATTGACATTTTTACCTCCAAATAATTAATAGGACTATATTCCTATAATCGCATCAATAAGGCAGGAGGATAAGTCAGGCGTATAACTTACATAAAACAGCTATATGGTTTTGTTCTCATAGAAGAGAATTGGAATTTCAAATATATTATTTATTGAGAGCTAGTTGATTTTATATATATGTAATTGATTTTATTAATCGCAATTAACTTTAGAGAGCAATGGTTTTTGCCCTAAAGTTAAGCAAAATGCCAAGAAAAATTAGTTATAGTAAATACTAGTTTCATTTACTCTAAAAGAATAACTCAATGTCATGTTGAGCGTAGCCGAAACATCTTACTTTGCGGTTTAAGACCTTTCGGCTTCGCTCAAGGTGACACCGAGAGTTAAGGGTGGCATCGGAGGAAAAATAATAAGAGCTTTAACCATTTTGTTAATGTTGATATATGAACCATGGCGCATAATTCTAATAAATGAAACTAGAATTTGCTATAAGAAAAGCGACAATCTTAGAGCGAATATGCACGAATAATTGAAATTACTTATCTAGCTTCTTAATATCTAATTCATTGATAATGGTCATTTCTGTTGGCTTGTGCCCTGTTAAAAAAGCAGCTCGTGCCAATAAATGAGCAGCAACTGGCGCTGTAAGTAACAAAAACACAAATGCCGCAATGGCTCGTAAAATAATAGCCCCATCAAACGCCACAAAAGCAATAGCGGTAAGTAATAGGCCAGTGCCCATTGTCCCAGCTTTAGATGCTGCGTGCATACGAGTATAAATATCTGGTAATCTTAAAATTCCAACCGCTGCTAACAAGCAAAAGGCAGAACCTAACAACATAAGAAACCCTGCAAAATATTGAAAAATTGTAACTATCATGAGTTAGTTTCCTTATCAGATTTTTTAACTGGCTCATCTGTTTTTCCACGATGTAAAATAAAACGTGCAAATGCAACAGTTGCCAAAAAGCCAACCAACCCTAATGCACTCGCTATATCAAGATAGAGGAAATAGCCTGTATAAATAACTACCACCGCAATATAACTAATTCCAATATAGACCAACAAATCAAGCGCGATCACCCTATCAGGAAGCGAGGGGCCAATTATAATACGTATAATGGTTAAAAAGAAAGCAAGGCTAAGTATTCCAAAAGAAATTGTTCCAGCAAGGTTCAAAAATTCAACACTACTCATTTGAACACCTCAATTATTTTACTCTCAAAACCATCAGCAATAGATTTTATAAGGGCTTCTTTATCAGTGACAGAAAGCGCATGCACATAGAGAACTTTTTTATCCTTTGAAACATCAACACTTAACGTGCCAGGTGTAAGAGTTATTAGATTTGCCAACAATGTTATTTCGCCATCACTTTTAGCAGTTAGTGGAAAAGCAATAAAACCGGGTTTTAATTGCGCCTTCATATTTGGTTTCAAAACAAGAAAAGCAACTCTAATGGCACTAAGAGCTAATTCATAAAAAAACAAAGCCCCAAGCGCTACAATTTTACGTGCCTTTGAAAATAGCACAGGACTTGCAAGGTTTTTTCGAATGAGCCAAAGAGCCATAAATGCTATTGCCCAGCCAAGGATTAAATTTAGCAATGTAAAACTTGCAGTAATCGCCGCCCAGATTAAAGCAAGAACTATTGAACCTAGCGCAAAATTCATTCTACTTTCTCCTTTGTTGGACCAGCTAAGCCAGTTACTTCAACATATTCACTATTATCAAGCAACCCATAGGCTGCCATGCGTCCAGCATCAAAAACCATTGCGGGTTTTAATCCAAAAAATACAATGAAAAGCACCAAAATTGTTGTGGGCGTGACACATAGATATTTTTCTCTAAGAGTTAGCGGTTTTAACTTCTTATTTTCTTGTTCTGAATTCTCACCAACAGGCCCTGAGCGCCAAAAAATATGCGCCCATAATCGAGTGCCCGCAATGGTTGTAAGCAATGAGTTAAGAACTAAAGCAACTACAAGCCAAACATCTCCTTGCGAAATACTTGCCTCAATGAGCAATAATTTAGGCCAAAACCCTAAGAACGGAGGCAAGCCAGCAACTGCAAAAACCAACACCAAGAAAAGAATTGAAAGCCATGAACTAGCAGAATAAAGCCCGCCCATTTTTCTGGTGTCTTGTGTACCCATTATGCGCTCAATCAAGCCAGCCATTAAATAAAGCGCCGATATTGTTAACATGGAGTGGAAAATATAAATTGATGCACCCGCCACCCCACGTATGGTTGGCACACCAAGCCCAACTAAAACAGAGCCAACGCCCCCTATAAGTAAAAAGCCAATAGCACGGCGCAAATTAGTTTGCGCCAAAGCACCAAGTGGTGCGAGGATAAGTGTAGCTATTGCTAAAAAGGTAATAACAGGATCTAAAAAATCTCTAGCGCTTGGCATTATTAATAATAATGAGCGCAACAAAGCATAAGCCCCAACCTTAGTTAGCAGACCACCAAATAGTGCTGAGACGGCTGGGTGCGGGGTGTGATAAGAAGCAGGCAACCATGCGTTAAC
>JAJRPR010000209.1 GCA_024280655.1 Alphaproteobacteria bacterium
TAATATTCAAGTAAATAATTTGGCGGTATCTCTGTACCATGTAGTGGCACGACACAAGCATCAAACACAGCGAGATGGCAATAAGAATAAAACTACTAATGTGTTCAACACTCAATTTCTCAGTATAGCGAGCTTTGGGCTCGCCGGCGCTAGCGCCGCCCCATCGGAGCGTGAGCATAGCGAACTGGCGTGAGATACAAAATTGGAGGCCACGTCCGGAATCGAACCGGAATAGACGGATTTGCAATCCGCTGCGTAACCATTCCGCCACGTGGCCTCATTTATGTGCGAGTTCTATTTCAGAAATTAGAATTACACAAGTGGTGTTTTACTGAAATATTATTAAGTAAATTGTAACAAGATATAATAGTTATGTTGATGATGTGCAAATTTACAAAAATCAACTTGCGTCTAGCTAGTTTGCGTTATAGCAAAGAGAGTAACTAATCAGTTGGCTAATTAAGGGTGATAGTTTTGAAAATTGAATATGATCAAACACGCAAAAACATGGTTGATAACCAGCTTCTTACAAATAGCGTGATAGATCACGATCTATTAGCGAGTATGGGAAATGTCCCAAGAGAATATTTTGCGCCTAAAAACTACCAAAGCGTTGCCTATTCAGATATGGATATAGAGTTAGACCAAAAGGGGCGATATCTTATGGCACCTGTTTCTATTGGTCGCCTTGTTCAGACCTCTCAAATAAATCCATCTGATGTTGTGTTAGTTGTTGGCTCTGGTATTGGCTACTCATTAGCAATAATTGCAAATCTAGCTAGCGCTGTGGTTGGTGTTGAGCAAAATGGCGAACTTGTTGAACAAGCAACTCAAATTCTTGTTGATTTAGATGTTGGCAACGGGGCGGTTATTCAAGGTGATGCTTCTAAGGGATTACCATCTGAAGCTCCCTATGATGTGATTATTATTGAGGGTAGTATAGATAATGTCCCTCCCTCCCTCTTTAAACAGTTGCGTGATGGCGGTCGTTTGATTGCTGCAATAAATCAAGGCGCAATAGATATAGTCACCATATATAAAAAAACTGGCGAGGATATTGGTTCAACACAAATGTTTGATATAAAATTGCCAGCTCTTTATTTAACAGAAAAAGTTGCTGAATTTATTTTTTAGATTTATCATTATTCTTTATGCATGGTTGGCACTGTCATAAATTATATATAACCATGAATTTGATAGTGTTGCACAAATGAAACAATTCTTTGCTTTTTGCACAAGCGATTCTCTAAACCTTGCAAGTAAGATTGAAATGCACATCTCAGGTCGTTAAGGTCTTGTTAAGGAGTTTGTTTCGTATGAAATTTAGTATGTCGTTTAGATTATTGTCGTGTTTATTCCTAGTTTTTGGAATTTCAAATGTTGCTAGAGCTGATAGTTTGCGTGATGCATTGTCGAGTGCCTATGCTAATAACCCGCAAATTGCTGCCGCATTATTAAGCGTTAAGGCCTCTGCAGAAGATATTGCTATGCGCCGTTCTGGATTGTTGCCATCAATAAATGCCAATATAGACTTTACAAATTCATGGGTTATTGCAGGTGGTAATGTTATTGAGTCTACAAAGGGATCTCTTGGAATTTCATACTCTCAGACATTATTTGATAATCTAAAAACTGATGCGCAAATTGAACAGGCTAGAGCCTATACAGAAGTAGCTTCTCAAGCACTAAGAAGCGCTACGCAAAATGTCCTTCTTTCGGCTGCAACTTCTTATCTTAATGTGGTTCGTGAAACACGCTTAGTGCAATTAAGAGCTGAAAATGTAGCCTTTTATCAAGCGCAAGTACGCTCAAGCCAAGATAGGCTTTCTATTGGTACTGGAACAAGCACTGACGTTTCTCAGGCCAAAGCAAGATTAGCGCAAGGTGTTGCTTCTTATAAATCGTCAATTAATAATTTGCGCACAGCGCAAGCAAATTATCAGCGCTTTGTTGGCAAAAAGCCACAAAACTTAAGCTTGAGCTTTAAATTTGGTGGTCTATTACCACGCTCATTAGATGAAGCACAAAATTATGCTAATAAATTACACCCAGCTATTCTTTCAGCAAAAGCTCAAATGCGAGCAGCTCAATCAGGCTCAGACGCAGCAAAGCGGGCCTTTGGTCCAACCTTAAGGTTGATAGGAAATATAGGCGGGGCACAGGATTTTATTTTGGGAACAACCACGCCGAGTGCATCTGTTTCACTTTCACTTTCTGTTCCTCTATATCAAGGTGGGGCGATGGGAGCCTCTGTGCGTAAAGCTAACCTCAATCAAATTAAAAGCGAAATAGATGTGCTTAGCGCACAAGATCAGGTAAGAGCTGCGATTGTTTCTTCGTGGAGTGGGTTGCAAAACTCAAAATCACAAATTGAGGCGGCGCAATCGGCTGCTTATTCTTCAAGACAGGTGCTTAATGGAGTGATTGAGGAAAGAAATGTAGGGCAACGAACCACTCTTGATGTGCTAAATGCTCGTGCTGATCTTACTTTAGTGCAAGAGAGTGAGATAATTGCGCAATCAAATAGATATATTGCTGCTTTCTCTTTAATTTCAGCAACTGGTCGTCTATCGGCTCGTGATCTTGGTCTTAATGTGCAGATTAAATCAGCTGATGGATATATAACCAAAGTTGAAGATGTTTGGCAGGATTTACGCTCGCTTAGCGAATAAGCTGGGTTTTACAGCGCTATAAATTGGTATTTTGCATGTTTTTTGCAGTTGCTTTTCTGATAGATACATAATTATCCCCCTTAGAGAAATGTTGAAAAGCTATTTGATGCTTTTTTATTCCTATTAAATCAGGCTAGTATAAAAGCCAGCGAATCAATTTTCAGGTAAGAATACGGGTATAGAGTAATGAATAAACCTGCAGCAAAAGAACCATCGATGGATGAAATTCTGTCATCAATTAGGCAAATAATTGCAGATGATGATGTCGATGAGAGTGGTGAAAACGCAAAAGAGGCTGAAAAAGAAACAATAGTGAGCAATAAACCAGAAGAAATTGAAGAAATGCTTGAGTTAACCTCGGAGCAAATAGTTGCTGATGAATCTGACAATATTGAGTTTAGCCCTTCGGAGCAAAATGATTCTTTATTAAAGTCAGAAGATGATTTATCTGAATTAAAATCAGAGGAAGATTTATCTGATTTGGTTGTTCCCGATGACATTTCTTTTGATGATGAAGTTAATGAGCCAGTAATAGAGCCAGAGAAAATTTCTGCACCTGCGCCATCATTGCCTGATCCTGATCTTTCTTCAGATATGGCTGAACAACTATTAGAGCCAGCAACAGCAGCTGTTGTTAGTGGTGCTTTTGCCAAATTGGGTGCTTTTGGATTTGATGATAAAGACCTCACTATAGAAAACATGATTAGGCAAATGTTACGCCCGATGCTTAAAGAGTGGCTAGATGAAAATCTGCCATCAATAGTTGAAAGCACGGTTCGTAAGGAAGTCGAGCGGCTTTCACGTGGTCGTTAAGCGCAATTTTAATAATTTCCCAAAAAAATCATAGCTAGCATGTTTCTTTGCTGGTATTATAAGAGATTTGGCATTATAAGAAATATTGTCTATTTCTTGCTTTAGCGTGATGTTTTAATGAATGAGCTTATTTTATGATTGAAAAAAAATATGAACCCCAAGATGCTGAAAAACGTATTTATCAAGCTTGGGAAGATGCAGGATCATTCAAAGCTGGCGCTGGTTCAAGCGAAGGCGCAACGCCATATTCAATCGTAATTCCACCGCCAAATGTTACAGGCTCGCTACATATTGGTCATGCGCTAAATAACACAATTCAAGATATTTTAATTCGCTTTGAGCGAATGCGAGGCAAAGACGTGCTTTGGCAACCGGGAATGGATCACGCAGGCATTGCAACTCAAATGGTGGTCGAGCGTCAACTTGCCGAACAAGGTCTGCCTAGCCGCAAAGAGATGGGACGCGAGGCATTTATTAAAAAAGTTTGGGAATGGAAAGAAGAAAGTGGCGGCACGATTTTTAATCAGTTGCGCCGACTTGGTGCGTCATGTGATTGGTCACGTGAGCGGTTTACTATGGACGAAGGTCTATCAGAGGCCGTTGTGAAGGTGTTTGTTGAGCTGCATAAAAAAGGTCTTATTTATAAAGACAAGCGTCTGGTAAATTGGGACCCAACCTTTCAAACCGCAATTTCAGATCTTGAAGTAGAGCAAAAAGATGTAAATGGTCACATGTGGTCATTCGCCTATCCATTGGTAGATGGCGAAGTTGACGGCATAAGCGAAATCGTTATTGCCACCACTCGCCCCGAAACTATGTTGGGTGATGGTGCGGTGGCGGTTCACCCCTCTGATGAGCGATATAAAAACCTAATTGGAAAAATGGTGCGCCTGCCAATCGCCGAGCGTGAAATTCCAATCATTTCCGATGAATATCCCGATCCTGAATTTGGCACTGGTGCGGTGAAAATTACCGGTGCGCATGATTTTAACGATTTTGAGGTCGCAAGACGCAATAATATTCCGCTTATTCCATTGATGGATAGCGAAGCGAAAATGATTGTTACGCCAGAGAATAATGTGCCTGAGCATTATAGAGGGCTTGATAGATTTGTGGCACGTAAGCTGGTGCTTAAAGAAATTGAAGAACTTGGCCTTTATCGTGGGGTTGAAGAAAAGATAATCGCTCAGCCATTTGGCGATAGGTCAGGCGTGGTGATTGAGCCAATGCTAACCGAGCAATGGTATGTGAAAGCTGAAACTCTAGCAAAACCAGCCGCCGCTTCGGTTCGTGAAGGGCGCACAAAATTTGTTCCTGATAATTGGAAAAACACTTATTATCATTGGATGGATAATATCCAACCATGGTGTATTTCTCGCCAATTATGGTGGGGTCATCAAATTCCTGCTTGGTATGGGGCAAAGTTAGAGGGTGAACGGCATGAGCTTCAAGATGTAATATCCGATCCGAAGATTTTTTGTGGATCAGATGAGAATGAAATCCGTGCCTTAGCTACAACATACTACTCTCAAAGGACACCAGCCAACGTCACAATAGAATTTAATACTTTGGAGAAGTTAAAGGAGAGGGGCATTGGTCGAGACGCTGGTGGAAGAGATATTGGTCAACACCCCGAAGATGAAGCCCGTAACCCTGCGCTCGTTCTTTGGAATATTGATGGAAGCGAAGTAATCATTACGCTTTATCGCGACCCCGATGTGCTAGATACATGGTTTTCCTCGGGTCTATGGGCGTTCTCAACACTTGGCTGGCCAGATGAAACAGATGAGTTGGCTAAATATTACCCAACCTCTGTGCTAGTAACAGGCTTTGATATTATCTTTTTCTGGGTTGCCAGAATGATGATGCTTTCGCTTGAATTTATGGAAAAAGAGCCTTTTGCAAAAGTCTATGTTCATGCGCTTGTGCGTGATGAGCAGGGGCAAAAAATGTCTAAATCTAAGGGCAATGTGATTGATCCGCTTGAATTGATTGATGAATATGGAGCGGATGCAACTCGCTTTACTTTGGCGGCAATGGCGGCGCAGGGCAGAGATATTCGCCTCTCATTACCTCGTGTTGAGGGCTATCGAAATTTTGTTACTAAAATCTGGAATGCGGCTCGCTTTTTAGAAATGAATGATTGCCAACGAGTTGAAGGGTTCGATCCTAAAGAAGTAAAAAACCCGCTTAATCAATGGATAATTGGTGAGGCTTCTCGGGCGGTGAGCGATGTTACTAGAACCATAGAAGAGTTTCGTTTTAACGAAGCGGCAAACGCTTGTTATGAATTTGTGTGGAACAAGTTTTGCGATTGGTATATCGAATTAGCAAAACCTTTATTTGGCGGAGAGGACGAAGCGGCAAAAGCTGAAACTCGTGCAACGGCGGCATTTACGCTAGATCAAATTCTAAAACTATTACACCCATTCATGCCGTTCGTTACCGAAGAATTATGGGCGCAAACAGGGCAAGATGGCGCATCGAGAGAAAAAATGCTAATTATCTCATCTTGGCCAGAACTTGCTGGTTTAGAAAATGAAAAAGCGGACGCAGAAATAAGTTGGTTGATTGCTCTCATCACATCTATTCGATCGGTGCGAGCCGAAATGAACGTGCCAGCCAGCGCAAAAATTCCACTTCATATTATAGGTGAGGGGGAGGAAACTCGCTCAAAAGTAAATTCGCAAATGGCAGCAATAAAGCGGCTTGCACGAATTGAAAATATCGAGTTTAGCAAAAACGTGCCAGCCAATTCAGCACAATTTGTGCAAGGGGAGGCGACATTTGCCTTGCCGCTTGGTGATGTTATCGATTTACAGGTAGAAAAAGCACGCTTAAATAAGAGTATTGCGAAACTACAGGCTGAAATAGATGGCGTTGATAAAAAACTAAGTAACGAGCATTTTACCTCAAAAGCCCCCGAGCATGTGATTGAAGATCAGCGCAAGCGCAAGAATGATGCTAGTGAAAAACGAGATAAGCTTGCTGTTGCGCTTAAGAGGCTGAGTTAGTTTCATTTAATTATGAAAACCCCCACCCCAACCCTCCCCGCGAGGGGGAGGGAGAAGTAAGAGTTTTTGACAGTCTCTAAATAAAATGAAACTATGTCCTATAAAGGAGATATAAAATGGTTTCACGAAGGATAATTCTTGGCGGCGGTGCTGTTGCACTTGCTGGAGCTTTGGGTGTTGCGGGATATCCGCTTTTTCGGCAGATGTTTCCACCAGAGGCTGAAGTTGGCTTTGAATTAAGCGAAGAAGAGTTGGCTAGTGCTATGGCCTTTCTTGCTGCTAATCCAGCAATAGATAGCCACGCACATCCGGGCCGTACATTTACACAAGATGCGCAAAACTTACCTTGGAAATTGCGCCTTTATGCAGCACTTGGCACATTTGAAGAGCGAGCGATTGCCGATATGGTAGCTGGAGGCATGGCGGCGGCGAGTTTTTCTGCTGTTGCAGATTTTCCAGTGCTCAATGTGGTTGATGGATATTTGGCTTCGGTGCGGCCTTTTGATGAGGGTGAGGCATGGGCATTTTATCAAGCGCAAATAGCTAATTTGAATAAATTGGTTGAGAGCGGTTTGGTCTTTAAGGTGTTAGAGCCAGATGATATTGCAAAAGCGCAAGGGCTAGGAAAACCCGGTGCTATATTCTCGGTTGAGGGGGCAGATTTTTTGGCAGGAGATTTAAGTCGTGTAAATATTGCCCATGATGATGGGGTTCGCATTGTTACTTTAATTCATTTTGTAAAGGGCGGAATAATTGGTGATACTATGACTGCTGAGCCAGTACATAATGGGTTGAGCGGTTTTGGACGAGAGGCATTCTTAGAAATGCAAAAAGCAGGTATTATGGTGGATCTCTCACACGCAACAGAAAAAGCAGCTTTTGATGCTCTTAAATTAGCAAAACAGCCAGTTGTTGCAACTCATACACATATTCTAACACCTGATTTATCTCACCCAAGATTTATTTCAAAACAGCTTGCACAAGCGATTGTTGATAGTGGTGGTTTTATTTCGGCTTGGCCTGCTGGCATAGGTTTGAATAACCTTGATCAATATCTTGATAGAATCGAAGAACTTATTGATATGTTAGGAGAAGATAATGTGGCGCTTGGAACTGATATGGACGCAAATTATAAACCCGTGTGGGAGAATTATCAAAAAATGCCACTGATAGTTGGCGGCTTATTGAAGCGTAATATGAGCAAAAAAACAGTTGCGAAAATAATTGGCGGGAATTTTTTAAGAGTATTTGCCCAAACAAGCATGACAACCTAAAAAACCAAGCCAATTATTCTAAACCACCATAATATCTTTTAGATGCTTAGCTATTTGTGCATTTGGCACTTTGGTTAGATCTTTGTCTATTTCTGCATATATGGTATTTTGCAAATCCTCGCTAAGCACTTTGCGCAAATCACCCATAGAACTAGGGCTTGCAAAAATTATTAAGCGATCAAAACCTTTATTGCTAAATTTCTTGTTCAAATTATCAGCAACTAAGCGAATGAAATCTGCTTCTCGTTTATCAACAGGATTGGTACGTTGTTGCATAGCGGAGCGAGAAGTGCCAGCGGTTGAAAATGAGCGACCTGGCTTGTCCGTCATAATTTCAGACATTGATAGAACCTCATCAGATAATTCCATGCCCTTAACTTCTTTTAAGCCCGAGCCAACAGCGCTATGCTCAATAACTCGAGAGCGATAACCATTGGTGATTAATATCCATGTAATAATAGGTTTCATGTCATATTTCCCTTTTTAAGTTGCTTTGTAATGAGGGTATTTGAAACAAACAATCAGATGTTTGATAGTATCAATATGGGTATTAAATTTTCAAATCACAAGGGTTGATACGCTAATCAAATAGTTTGATTGGTTTGTTGTTTTATTTTGTGTAATGAAATGCCTATGGAAAATTCTTTCTCAAAAAATCAAGATAAAAAA
>JAJRPR010000210.1 GCA_024280655.1 Alphaproteobacteria bacterium
ATCAAAAATCCTATCAATTTGCTTCTCTGATTCTTTTGGGATTTTTACTATTGACTTAAAAGTTGCTATTTCTGAATTAGTAACAATACCATCTGCGGCTGCCATTTTTGCCATTAAAGCAACCAAAGCAAGGGTGAAAGCGGCATCTTTTCCACCTGGCAGCCAATTATCTGGATCAAATATCGTGCTAATAGAGCGCACAATTCCGCCGCCATTTACTGTGGTTAGAAAATCAGTAATTTTATGCCAAACAGACAATAGAGCTCCCCTTTAGAGCAATTTATAATAAACAGAAAAAATTGAAAGGAATTAATTGTCTTTTTACTGATTTATTAGATCTAACCTTATGCGACTGCCTCTACTAGCTGGTAAACTCTCTATAAAAGAACCTGAATCTCTAAAGTTTCTTTGATTTTGAGAATCTTGCCAAGTTAGAAAAAATTCATTTTGATTTGCAGTTTTTTGCTGATTTATTATATCAAGTCTTTCCCTAACTGGTAAAATTACTGGTCTAGTAGGTTCAATTACCGCAACATTTCTCTCTTGCTCTCGCTTAGCCACCAGATCATAAAAATCAACTTTGTGCAATTTTTGCTTATTATCTATCTCAGTAATTTTTATTGAACTTACAGATTTCTCAACCTTCGAAACGTTTTGAGCAAGGGATATTGGTTGATTTTTTGGACGCATTGATAGAGGCATTGGAATTGGCGCAATGATATTATTTGCTTTTGCGATAATATCTGATTGAGCTAAAGATGTTGCCGCTTGCAGTGGTTCACTTATTTGCAACTCAGGCTGCTTTATTTGTGGAACATCTAGTTTAGGCGTGTCTATAACATCACCTGCCTTTTGCATCATCGTTAAATCTAAATTTTTAATTTGCAAAGAAACTATCTGAGCAATTTTAGATATAGCTCCAATATTGCTTGGCAATATTTGTTGTTTTTTTCTTTGGCTAGCAATAACATTATTATAAGGCGTATTTATCGCCATTTCTATGTCACCAACAATCCTAACTCCCTGCCCCGTAAGTGCTATTGTTTGGTCTCCAACAGTTCTAAATTCTATAGGAATAGGAGCGGTATTTGACTTTACCTTAGCTGGCGTATTTTGTTTTAATATAGTATTATTAGGTAAATTAGGGCCCAAAGAATTATGGTTCAAGGCAGGTATATCTATAACCGATATTTGCGGCTCATTTTTTACTAAATTAGAAGAGCCTATATCGCTATTTGGCAAAGTAATTAATAGTGCCAGCACACCCAAACTTAAAAGGCCAAATGTACGTGAATGAAGTGACTTAGTGTCCATAAGAATATTCCTTCCAGCCCCCAAGCCTTAGTAATATTCAACAATATAGTGGCTGCAATATGAACCTGATATTAACGGCTTTTACGCCCTAAAAATCGTGCTAATGCTAAAATAAGGCTTGAACGGTTCATTGTGTAAAAATGAAATTGAGTAACACCATTATCCTCCAATTCAATCACTTGCTCAGCGGCAACGGCTGCGGCAACTAGCGCATGGGTTTCAGGGTCGTCCTCTAGGCCTTCAAAACGCTCCAACAGCCAAGCAGGAATAGAAGCGCCGCATCTTTTGGCAAAATTTGAAATTTGCGTAAAATTATGAATCGGCTGAATTCCAGGAACTATTGGCACATTTATTTGCGCCTTTTCTACCCGCTCCATAAAGCGCCAATAATGATCATTATCAAAAAACATTTGCGTAATGGCACGATTTGCACCTGCATCAATTTTACGTTTTAGATTATCTATATCTGCGTTCCAATCCGTGCTTTCAGGGTGTTTTTCAGGATAAGCTGCAACTGAAATATCAAAATCACCTATTTCCTTAATGCCCGCCACAAGCTCAGCGGCATTATTATAACCATCCTGATGCGCAACAAAGGCTTCGCCTATTCCTGTTGACGGATCACCACGCAATGCAACAATTCTGTTAATTCCAGCACGCTGATACCCACGCACCACTTCATCAACTTCATGGCGAGAAGCGTCAACACAAGTGAGATGGGCTGCGGCTTTTATACCAGTTTGCGTAGTAATTTTTTGCACCATATTAAGAGTGCGCTCACGAGTTGAGCCACCTGCCCCATAAGTAACGGACACAAAATCTGGCTCAAGCGGTGCTAGTTTTTTCAAGGCCTGCCAAAAACGCTCCTCCGCTTTATCGCTTTTGGGAGGGAAAAACTCAAAACTTAGCTCTAAATCAGGAACTTCATTTTTTGGCCGCCTGCTTATTCTTTGCTTATTTATCATGCTCTAACACCCATAGACATACGTTTAACCCATCTTCTTGTTTATTATTTGCTATTTCAACATAATCACTTACAGCCAATCCAGCTGACTTTGCCCATATTTGCATGTGATGACTTGATATTCCCATTCTTAAATGAGCATGTTCCGAACGTAAAATTTCAAAATCATGCGGAGCAAAATCTACAATTAGTATTTTGCCCTTATATGTGTTTAAGTTTTTTGCATGATAAATAATTTTCATAGGATCATCAAAATAGTGCAATACCTGATGTAATATCACCATATCAGCACAATTCTCATATTCATCAAGTTGTTCAATATTTTGCAATCGAACTTTTGCATTTGAAATATTACTTGAAGCTAATTTTGCTCGAGCGATTGAAATCATTTCATTGCTAGAATCAATGCCTATTGCTCGTTGATAATTATTAGCTAACAACTCAAGCATTCGCCCAGTGCCTGTTCCTAAATCTAATAATAAATCATATTTATCTTTTGCAACAAGCGAAATAATAGCATTCTCAATCTCTGTTTCACTTATGTGCATTGAGCGTATTATATCCCAATCTTTAGCGATTTTTGCAAAATACCTATCGGCATATACTCTCTTATTAGCCTGCAATTCTTTCAGGAGTTCCTTATCCACTAATAATTGCTCATCAAAAACATCTAGTCGAGAAATTAAAGAATAGACAAATTGTGCTTGTTCTGTACCACTATTCAAGCCATAATAGACCCAAGCGCCTTCTTGGTGGCCAATGATGAGTTTAGCATCTGCTAGAATTTTTAGATGGCGAGAAATTCGTGGCTGACTTTGCTCAAGGATTTTGGTTAGGTCTTTTACTGAAAGTTCGCCAAGTGATAAAAGCGCCAAAAGCCGCAAGCGTGTTGTTTCACCTGCTGCCTTTAACTCACTAACAAATTTTTTAAGCTCTGCCAAATCAAATTCCAATCATATAAGGATATCCTTATATGATTGATTTTACGTTAGGTCTAGTGATAATTTCAAACAGCTCTTTTTAATTGAGACTTTCTAGATTTATCCTGCCAAAGTTTCAAAATGCGTATTGCATCATCTTGCCCAAGATTTTCAAATCTAGCACAAACATCTTTAATTTCATTTGCTTGAGGAACATCACGCCATGGCAACAAAGCAATAACCCCTTCAAATAGCTCACTCGACAACCCAAATGTCTTGCAAGCAACGCTAATTCCAACATAATCTTGAGAAGCTAACCACTTTACAAATGTCTGAGTGGATACATTCATCATCAATGCCATTGCGGCGGCTACATGATGCCCATATCCAAAACGAACAAACCGTGCCAATGTAATTGTATTTAATTGACGGCGATCATTAAGCGCTTTTACCTGGCTGTAAGCAATTTTCCACTCAGAAGCACTAAAACCAGCTTTTGACCTCATTCTATTATAGATAACATCGCTAACACTATTAGTTTTTGAACCATCAGAGAACTCGGCTAAAGACAATTCAGAAAGAACCTTAGCGCCAGCGCTACTAATTTCTTTCCTTAATAAGCCCCAATTAATATTGTTACGATTACGCAATCGTTTCGCCAGCTCTTTATTATCAGAAGCTAAATGAATAGTTTTTTCTATGATATGACTACTAATATCAGCACTTTCATTTTCTATTAATATGCTAAGTGATTCTTGTCCGCCATTATCAGCAATAGCATTACCTATTCTTGATCCCACATTGTCACGACCAGCAATTATAATTCTATGCTCTTCTGTTTTTCCTTCAACAATTTCAATTAAATCATCATCACTAAGAACATTGGAGAACTCAAGCAAAGGACGTGCAACCTTAATATCATCATGCGCTAAACGCATAACCACACTTCCGGGCGCTCTTTCAAGTGGAGCAAGAAGTTTAGCCACATGTTCGCGTGCTTCAACCTCAACTAGTTCAACTAATTTGCAAAGCACTTCATCATATTGAGATACTTGGTCATCGTTACAATAATTAGAAACATTAGCAAATAATTGCCCCATACTTCTAAAAAGCTGATCTTGCTCACCAGCATCAGCACTTTCTTTTAAGGCCTTTAGACCAGAAAAAACTTGCGATTTATCACCTAAACTAGACATTACTTACTCCAAACTCATGCCATTATTTCTTAAACTATGACACCTGTTTGTCGCTACTATCTAAAAACAAAACAGAAAATTTAAATAAAATTTTAGGTAATATGCTAAAAGTTCAATAATTCTCTTGTTAAATTAAGTGCTGGTAATGGCGAAGTTTAATTTAATCAAATAGCATGTTCAAACTTGAAATAATTGCATCTGGTTTTTGATAAAAAACTAATTGCCCTGCATCATCATGTTCAATTAATTCAATATTTTCATATAGATCAGCAAATTCTCTTACAGTCTTGATTTTTATTGTTTGGTCAAGAGTTCCGTGCGCTAGAATAACCCTCTGATGAACATGCTCTAAATAACTTGACCAATCTCGTGTGACATGGTGCGAGTCAACTTCAAATGC
>JAJRPR010000211.1 GCA_024280655.1 Alphaproteobacteria bacterium
ATAATGAAGAATATCGCTCTTTAGAGCCAATAAGTCCCTATAATGAGGATTATCATATTTTCCAAACTACAAAAGAAGAGGGCTTAATGCGAGCAATTCGAAATGGTTTGCATGGTGCTGGCATTGTGGTTGAAAATACCAAAGGAGAAGCAGACGCTGGGCAAGCAGAAGTGAATGTAAAATATTGTGAAGCGCTAGAAGTTGCAGATAATCATGTTATTATAAAAAATGGTGTAAAAGAAATGGCTTTTTTGCACGGCAATGCGGTGACTTTTTTAGCGAAATGGAGCGCAAAGGCTGCTGGCAATAGCTCGCATATTCATCAATCCCTATGGAGCAAAGAGGGCGAGCCGCTTTTTTATGATAAAAAAGAAAAGCACGCTATGTCTAAAACTATGCGCTCATATATGGCAGGTCTTTTAGCTCATGCAAGCGAGGCAACTTTATTTCTTGCTCCTTACATAAATTCATACAAAAGATTTGTTGCAGGAACTTTTGCGCCAACTAAAGCCATTTGGTCAATGGATAATCGCACCGCAGGCTTTCGGGTATGTGGAGCGGATACAAAATCGGTACGAGTAGAATGTCGTATCGGTGGCTCTGACCTCAATCCATATTTAGCATTGGCAGCGCAAATTGCGGCTGGTATTGAGGGCATTGAAAAAAACATGGCGCTTGAAAAAGAATTTGTTGGAGATGCTTATAGCGGTAAAAATGTGCGTGAAATCCCTAGCACTTTAAGAGAAGCAACAAAAGCGTTGGATAATTCAAAAATGCTTCGTAAAGCATTTGGCGATGATGTTATTGATCACTATGTTCACGCAGCTAAGCATGAACAAAATGAATATGATGGCATTGTGAGCGATTGGGAAGTTAATCGAGGATTTGAGAGAGCATAATAAAGTAGAGTAAAATGAAAAAAGTAAAATTAATATCCCCCATAGATGGCTCAACTTATATTGAGCGTGAAATTGCAACTGAGCAAGCGGCAAGAGAAGTCATTGCCAATGCAAAACAGGCACAAAAAGCATGGGCTGCTCTCTCAATAGATGAGCGCACTAAATTGGTTTTGGCTGGTATTGAAAAACTAGGTGAAATGAATGATGAAATCACTTTAGAGTTGGCGCATCAAATGGGTCGCCCTATTCGTTATGGTGGTGAGTTTTCTGGTGTTAGTGAGCGCTCAAAATATATGGCCTCGATTGCAAAAAAGCACTGCACCCGATTTTAATTGAAGATAGCGAGAGCTTTGAGCGCAAAATTAAGCGAGTTCCGCATGGTTTGGTTTTTGTAATCGCACCATGGAATTACCCTTATATGACGGCGATAAATTCTATCGTGCCTGCGCTTATTGCAGGTAATGTTGTGATGTTAAAACATGCTAGCCAAACGCTAAAAGTTGGTGAGAGATTAGAGCAGGCGCTCCATGCTGGAGGCGTGCCAAAAGCAGTGTTTCAAAATATGGTACTTGATCATGAAACAACTTCAAACCTAATCGCTAATAATGGTTTTGACTTCATTAACTTTACTGGCTCGGTTGGTGGTGGCAAAGCTATTGAAAAAGCTGCCGCTGGCACATTTACTCCCATAGGGCTTGAGCTTGGCGGTAAAGATCCTGCTTATGTAATGGAAGATGCGGATATTGATTTAGCTGTTGAAACGTTGATTGATGGCGCAATGTTTAATTCGGGGCAATCTTGTTGCGGTATTGAACGCATATATGTTTGCGAAAAACTCCATGATGAGTTTGTTAAAAAGGCGGTGGCGATTGTTTCGCAATATAAATTGGGTAATCCGCTAGATAAAGAAACTACATTAGGGCCGCTGGCGCACGAGCGTTTTTCGCAAGATATTAGGGCGCAAATTAATGAGGCTATTGCTATGGGCGCAACGCCAATGATTGATGAGAATTTATTTCCTGAGGATAATGGCGGCGCATATCTTGCTCCGCAAATTCTCACCAATGTTACTCATGATATGCGTATTATGCATGACGAAACTTTTGGCCCTGCGGTTGGTATTATGAAAGTTAAAGATGACGAGCAGGCAATCGCTTTAATGAATGATAGCGAGTTTGGTCTAACGGCTTCGCTTTGGACTAAAGATATTGAGCGAGCGAAAAATATTGCTGATCAAATTGAAACTGGCACTGTTTTTATGAACAGAGCCGATTATATTGATCCGGCACTATGTTGGACAGGTTGTAAAAATACTGGACGGGGAGGAGCGATGTCAGAAATTGGCTACCATAATCTCACTCGTCCAAAATCCTATCATTTTAAAAAGGCTTAAAAAGAATGAAATTAGTTGCAAATTGGAATTATCCAACCCCAATTCGCTTTGGCGCTGGGCGCATTAGCGAGCTTGTTGAAACAATAAAACTGGTTGGCATGAAAAACCCGCTTTTTGTTACCGACAAGGGCTTGGCAAATTTACCGATAACCCAAAATGCGCTTGATCTCATGGATAAAGGCGGATTTGGGCGAGCAGTATTTTTTGATGTTGATGTTAATCCAAACGATATAAATCTTAGTGCTGGTGTTGATGTGTTTTTGCAAGGCAAGCATGATGGGGTAATAGCTTTTGGTGGTGGCTCGGCGCTTGAT
>JAJRPR010000212.1 GCA_024280655.1 Alphaproteobacteria bacterium
ATTCAAAGAGATCCATTTTTGGGGCGTATTCTAACTGGTAAAATTCTTGCTGGCTCGATTAAAGCCACAGGCCCTGTGATAGTATTAAACCGAGATAGCAAACAGGTAGAAAAGGGACGCATTTCTAAAGTTCTAGCTTTTCGTGGGCTTGAGCGCTCTCCTGTTGAAATTGGTGAAGCTGGTGATATCGTTTCGCTTGCTGGCCTTGAAATAGCAACTGTTGCAGACACAATTTGCGATGCCTCCGTCAAAGAAGCAATTAAAGCACAACCGATTGACCCGCCAACTCTTTCTATGACTTTTCGCATCAATGATGGGCCATTAGCAGGGCGTGAAGGCTCAAAAGTGCAAAGCCGAGTAATTGGCGATAGACTGCGTAATGAAGCCGAGGGCAATGTGGCAATAGAAATCTCTCAAGGCACTGATAGTGATAGTTTTTCTGTTTCTGGGCGCGGTGAATTACAATTAGCCGTGTTAATTGAAACCATGCGCCGTGAAGGGTTTGAATTAACCGTTGGTCGCCCAAGAGTGCTGTTTCAAGAAAAAGATGGGCAAAAATTAGAGCCTATAGAAGAAGTTACCATTGATGTTGATGATGAATATTCTGGCACAGTGGTGCAAAAACTCACCGAGCGCAAAGGCGAATTAGTTGAAATGCGCCCCTCTGGTATTGGACGTACCAGATTAAGGCTTTACGTACCAACCCGCTCGCTTATTGGTTATCAGCCAGAATTAATGGGTGATACTCGTGGTACGGCAATTTTTAACCGAGTATTTCATGAATTTGCACCATTTAAGGGTGCGCTACAGGGTCGTCGCACTGGTGTGTTAATATCAAATTGCACAGGAACATCTGTTCCTTACGCTTTGTTCAACCTTGAAGATAGGGGACAAATGCTAATTGATTCTGGCGTTCCTGTATATGAGGGCATGATTATTGGCGAGCATAATCGGGGTAATGATCTTGAAGTTAACCCACTTAAAGGCAAACAACTAACCAATATTCGCACTTCATCAAAAGATGAAGCAGTAAGGCTAACCACACCAAAACGCCTAACGCTTGAGCAATCTTTAGGCTATATTGCAGACGATGAATATGTGGAAGTTACACCGCAATCAATTCGGTTGCGTAAAATTCACCTTTGCCCACATGATAGAAAAAGAGCCAGCAGAGCAGCGCCGAAATAGGTTTTTTCTTTTCACCCTTATACTGGCGCTTCTGATGTCACCCTGAGCGAAGCCGAAGGGTCTTAAGATCTTTCGCTTATGCTCAAGATGACAAAAAAGCCCTTTATAACGAGCCTGTCGAACCACGAACTACAAATGGGCAAAAAGATTTCCTTATTTAATATAAACCTGCCAACATCTTTCATCATTAGCAAGAATGTTTTGAAACCTTACCAAATTTGATTTTTCATCTGCAACTAGCAAATGCCCATTATCTGCAACATGCTTCGCCAAAGCAGAAAATATCTTGAACCTGTCTTTTTGATCTAACATATGTAGCACACGATCAATTATAATTATATCAAACAGGCCCTCTGGCTGATAGTTAAGAATATTCGCAACAATTCCAGTTATTTTAAGTTTTTGTTTTTTGCTTTGAGCCAACATAAAGGAAATACCAGCCTTAGAAAAATCAACACCTGTAACTATATGTCCTTTTTGCGCAATGAACAAAGCATCACGCCCTTGCCCACAACCGACATCAAGCACACGAGCATTGGCTTTTGAATAAATGTCAAAAAAACTGACAAAATCTACAGAAGGTTCACCAAGTGCATTCGGCTGTTCTTTATATAATTTATCATAATCAAAAGCCATGACATCATCTATATCACAAAAAAATATCTTGTCCTAGAACTACTAATTACTCAATTCTTAAACCACCACAAATTGCCCCATCATGCCAGCATCTTCATGTTCGAGTATATGACAATGATACATATATGGATTATCAGGATCTGCAAAATCATCAAATTTAGCAATGAAGCGCACAATTTCACCAGGATTTACCAAGACAGTATCCTTTAACCCACGCTCGCCTGCATGAGGGGGCTGACCATTACGAGATAGAATTTGAAATTGCACATCATG
This sequence comes from Alphaproteobacteria bacterium, assembly GCA_024280655.1. Taxonomy (GTDB): domain Bacteria; phylum Pseudomonadota; class Alphaproteobacteria; order Rhizobiales; family Devosiaceae; genus S141-66. The sequence continues at coordinate 2,098 of JAJRPR010000212.1, forward strand.
CACATGAAACGGATGCGCAAAATTAGAATCATTGCTTAATTCCCATATTTCAATGTCATCAAGTTTTATTGTCTCATCAATGCGCTCCATTTTCATCTCTTTGCCATTAATAGTATGAGTTTTACCTAAACCCACCATCATCAGAGGGCTCATTGGCATAGACATTAAAAAACTTCTCTCTTTATCTGCTTGTTTTTCATCAAGCCAATTAATTTTCGTCAAGTTACTTGGCACAGCAGGAGATTTTTCAAGATTTTCACTTGGAATGATTTCTAAAAAATTAAATGGCGCATTATCTGAGTTTGAACCGCCACCCATCATGCCTCCCATCATACCGCCGCCTGCTGCTGGTTTGCTAGTAAGCATAAAATTATTATCGCCCCCTACATCAACCACAATTTCAGCTCTTTCGCCCGGTGAAAGTTTGATTGAATTGATTTCATAAGGCTTTTCAAGCATAGAGCCATCAGTTGCTATTTGCTTAAAAGAGCGGTTATCAGAAAAAGCAAGCTCATAAATAGAGGCATTAGCGCCATTTAATAATCTTAAGCGCAATAATTGTTTTTTAGCTTCAAAATAAGGTGTAACAGTACCATTTGCTAATGGCACATCACCAATCATTCCGCTCATAATATCCATGCGAGAAGGCTTATATGTCATTGAGCCATCTTTGAAAAACCGCCTGTCCTGCAAAACTAGCGGAATATCA
>JAJRPR010000213.1 GCA_024280655.1 Alphaproteobacteria bacterium
ATTTACACAGTGGTTATTGCTGCTGTGTGGCAGGCTTCGGGTTTTGTTATGGCACTGTTTTTGGCTGGGTTGCGTTCGGTAAATCAAGAGATTATTCGGGCGGCAATGGTCGATGGTATTTCAACACCGAGGATTTATATTTCAATCATTATTCCTTCAATGACACCAGTTTTCCTGTCCGCCTTGATCGTGCTGACCCATCTGGCTATCAAGAGCTTTGATCTGGTGATTGCTTTGACTGGGGGCGGACCAGGCTATGCCACCGATTTGCCTGCAACTTACATGTATGCCATGGCCTTTTCTCGTGGCGATTTGGGGCAGGCTGCCGCTTCTGCAACTGTGATGATGGTGATCGTTTTTTCTATCGTTGTCCCCTATCTATATTCAGAATTGAGGTCTCGCCATGACTAATTTTTCAACTGGTGCCAAATCAAAGCCATGGCGTTTAGTGCGTCGCTATGTTTTGCGGTTTTTACTTTATGCATTACTTGGAATATTCGCACTTTATTATTTGATGCCTTTGTTTGTGATGGTAGTAACTTCGCTTAAAAGCCTAGATGAAATTCGTGCTGGTTCTTTGTTGTCCCTGCCCCGAGATATAAATTTTGATGCTTGGGTAACCGCTTGGTCGGGGGCTTGCTCGGGGGTGCAGTGCGAGGGTTTACGTCCTTATTTGTGGAATTCCGTAAAAATTGCGGTGCCTGCGGTTTTAATTTCGACCTTCATCGGCGCCATTAATGGCTATGTTTTGTCAAAATGGCAGTTCCGTGGTTCTAACATTATATTTGCTTTGCTATTATTTGGTGGCTTTATACCGTTTCAGGTCGTGCTTTTGCCTATGGCGATAGTGCTGGGCAAGTTGAGCCTTGCGGGTACAATTCCGGGGCTTGTTCTGGTGCATGTGATTTATGGTATTAGTTTTACGACACTGTTTTTTCGCAATTATTATGTGTCAGTACCCGGAGAAATCGTTAAGGCAGCAAAAGTTGATGGGGCAGGATTTTTTCAAATATTCTGGCATGTTTTTGTGCCGCTATCAGCACCGATAGTTGTGGTAACGATTATTTGGCAGTTTACGCAAATCTGGAATGACTTTTTGTTTGGCGTTTCATTTTCCCAAGCTGGAACGCAGCCCGTTACTGTTGCCTTGAACAATATCGTTAATTCAACTACTGGGGTGAAAGAATATAATGTGGATATGAGTGCTGCAATTATTGCCGCTCTGCCGACATTGTTCGTCTATGTGGTTGCAGGCAAGTATTTTATTCGCGGTCTTACCGCAGGTTCCGTGAAAGGTTGATTTTATGAGCAAACATATTCTTTCCATTGAGCATTTGAACAAGAATTTTGGTTCGCTGCAAATTCTCAAGGACGTTAATATCAGCATGAAAGAGGGTGACTTTTTGGTGCTGGTAGGGCCTTCGGGGTGCGGCAAATCCACTTTACTTAATTGCATTGCTGGGCTGGAGGAAGTGACTTCTGGCGTGATAAAAATTAGCTCTCAAGACATGGTAGGTGTTTCACCTAAAGATCGTGATATTGCTATGGTGTTTCAGTCATATGCGCTTTATCCTACTATGAGTGTTGCTAAAAACATTACTTTTTCAATGAAGGTGCGACGGATTGATGCGGCTGTTCAGCAGAAAAAACTAAATGAGGTTGCCTCACTTTTGCAAATCAGTGAATTGCTGGATCGCAAGCCAGCGCAACTTTCGGGTGGTCAGCGACAACGTGTGGCCATGGGACGGGCGCTGGTGCGTGATCCGCAATTATTTTTGTTTGATGAGCCGCTTTCAAATCTGGATGCCAAGCTTCGGCTTGAAATGCGCACCGAGATCAAGCGCCTGCACCACTCGCTCAATGCCTCCATTGTTTATGTTACCCACGATCAAATTGAAGCCATGACTCTGGCAACCAAAATTGCCGTTATGAAGGGCGGAGAAATACAGCAAATCGGCTCGCCGAATGAGATTTACAGTCGCCCTGCCAATATGTTTGTGGCCGACTTTATGGGCTCGCCCTCAATGAACCTTATTCCCGCTATTGTGCGCAATGTAAAAGAAGGCGCTCGTATAGAAATTGATTGCGGGGAGGATAAACCGCTAACTCTTATTGATCCGCGTAAAATAGCAAAACTTGATAATGGCGAAGAAAGAGAGGTCATCGTTGGCTTACGCCCTGAGGATATAACCAACCCAGAAAACCGGGAAGGTGCGTCTATTGAAGTGGCAACCTGTCTTGTGGATGTTGTGGAGCCTGCAGGGTCAGATACCTATCTGGTGACGCAACTAGGAGGGAAAAATGTAACAGCGCGTATGCGAGCGGATACGATAGTCAGGGCAGGAGAAAACGCCAGACTGGCGTTTGATCTAGAAAAAGCCTCTTATTTTCTACCTGAAACTGGGGAAAGATTGAACTAAAGTGTGTCTCCCTCATAATAAAATCAATAGACTAAAAAGGGCTCACGTCCTAGTTTGCTTTCACCGAGCAAGCACCCAAATATCCCCTAGTTCCATCTGGAGTTGAAAGTAGAATATTTATTTTGCGGCCATAGTCTTTGTCGCTCATGCCATCACCATATATCTCATTAGAAATAATACTAGTCATCATCGTGCCCTCTGCGCCAGCCACAATAAAACTTATCGTATCACCACTATATGTGCCAGTTTCCATAATAGAAAAATTGCTTTTGCCTTCATTCATCTGGCTCAATTCTACGCTTTCATCACTTATAGCTATGCTCCAAAATGGCTCCGTACCGCCGCAGGTTAGACCTTGAGGCAAGGCGCTATTGGCAATTTTTGGTAATTCTATTTGTGTTAAAAACCTTTTTGAGGCCCAGCCCATGCTCTCGCCAGAAGAAAGATAGGCCCAGCCATTTTCGCTGTATAAAACCTCTATCGGGCCAGCATCGCTGGCTAAATCTCCTACTATTTCAGCAGAAGTGTTTGGCTCTGCACGAACGTGCAACACATCATCAGCAGACACTCCGCTTACTTGAAAATAAGTAGGGTTAGAGGCAGATTCAAAATGAACAGGGCTAGGTTGCAATTCATTGGCGAAAAGCGAAGTTGAGAATCCCAGTTGAACTAAAAAAACCACAATTATTGTTGTCTTGATTTTATTAAACATTACTCTTCTCCCATTGTTTATGTGTAGCACGCTAATAGAGATAAAGCGCTCTAGATGAATTAGAGCTGAACAACAAGTTAACTGATCTTGCGCCAAATTACGTTACACTTATGCGTAGCACCCCATATTAAAGGAAGACTTTACATAATTTATAGGGGCAAGGTCAAATGTAAGAAAAGCGAATTAGCTTGAGATAGGAAAATGGCGCGCCGGGGAAGATTCGAACTCCCGACCCCTTGATTCGTAGTCAAGTACTCTATCCAGCTGAGCTACCGGCGCCAGTTCATTAATAGTATGAACAGAGCGAGTATTTATAGTGCAATTAGCCGCTTGGCAAGTAATCTCTTACTTAGTTTGAAATATTTTTCTTAAATGGTAATTTTATTCAAAAATTAGCGAGCTCCGTAAGGAAATTTCAAAAGTAGCGCCAACTTCTTTATCAATATGATTTAATGTCCCGCCATGTGCTTCAATAATTTCACGAGCGATAGCAAGCCCAAGCCCTGTTCCACCTGCTTTTGCAGAACCCTCAAATGCCACAAAAAGATTATCCTTGGCTCTTGGTAATAATCCCGGCCCATTATCAGAAATAATAATTGCTAGCCCTTGTTCATTGCGATTTTCAAAGTTTACAATAATTTCTGGCTTTTCTGTCCTTGTTCCAGACGCCTCAAATGCTTCACGTGAATTATTAAACAGGTTAATCATAAGCCTAGCTATTTGATCTGGGTCTAATTTTAGCGTGATATAATCGGGCACGAGATTTGAAAATTTTATATTGGGGTGCTTGCTAATTCTTGCATCAAGCGCTGCCTCGTTGACCAAAACCTGTAAGTCTACTGGTTGTGGTTTTGGTTCAGTTGAGTTTTGCCTGCCATGTTCAAGCACTGACTGTGCAAATTTAATGGCCTTATCAAGAGAATGAACTAATTTTGGCGCTAAGCGTTGAGCTTTTGGATCGTCAAGGTTTGCCACTTGGTCTGATAATAATTGCACCGAACCTAGCATATTTCGTAAATCATGATTGATTTTTGCAACGGCTAGGCCAAGATCTGCCAAATGGCGGCGCTTGCCAAGTTGTGAAAATAAATCACTTTCAAGCGCACTCAATTCGGTTTCCACAATGCCTATTTCATCGCCTCTTTTTGAGGGTTTAAGAATTAGTGTGGCATTTTCGGGGGCTTGCCTAAAGGCTATCAGGTTATTTATTATTTTCTTTATTGGGCGAATTAGCGATATATTGATGAACACAAAAATTGCAAAAGCTGTTAAAGAGGCAATGATTAGTGAAATAATGAGAATGTTTCTTGAATAAATTAACATTGCTTTTCTTAAGGGGGCTTCGTTTAGCAATATTTCTATTGCTGATTGTTCTTCATTAAGAGTAGCGCCAACAACTCTAATGGTTCTATTTGATCCAAGAAATAATGTATCCATTGCCCCAGAAATTAAACTTATAACGTTGTTTTGGCGCATGTCAGCGGTGATAGCTATGCTGGGCATAAGTATATTTGAATGTTCAATTAGCCGACTTTGCCCAGCGCTTTTATAGACAATAGCGATCGCTCCAGCCGAATCTAATAATTTATCAGCCATTCCATCTGGCAAGTCCATCGCCTCTGGCACAATATCAATTACACGTACAGCAACATTTGCAACAGATAATTTATCATTAAGCCAAGTTTGGCGAAAACTGGCAACTGATGGTAGATAAATAAAAACCTCAACTAATAATATCACAAAAATAATTGTGCTAATTAGTTTGAAGGAAAGCCCAGATGTAAATTTATTTTTCATAGGCAGTATTATAGAAGCCTCTTCAAAACTATAGCAACATTTCTTTTAGGAGAATAATCTGATTAAAGAAATCCAGCGCTTAATCCATTTGTTTGATAATTTATCTGCAAAAGAATTAATACCAACTCGTTTTGCTATTTCGCTATATGTTGGGTAGGGGGATATGAAGGAAGCAAGGTTTACGGCCTTTTGTTTGTTGGCAATCGCAAAAGAGAAAAGCGAAATTAATTCACCCGCATTTTGGCCTATTATTGAGCAGCCAATTATCTTTCCATTTTTAGATAGAATTAATTTCACAAAGCCTGTTGTTTGGCGCATGGCTTTTGCCCGATCATTATCAATAAAATCCGAACGAATAATTTTTATCTTATCACCATAGGCATCACGTGCCATTTGCTCGCTTAATCCAACATTTGCAATTTCTGGGTCGCTATAAATTACTGATGGGATAATATTTTTATTTAATTTTGTTGGCAATCCAAACAGAGCATTTCTAATTACTAAAGACGCTTGATAGCCAGCTGAGTGAGTAAATTGCATATTGCCTCTTACATCACCTATTGCAAAGATTTTTTTGTTTGAGGTTTTTAGAGATAGGTCTGTAATTATACCAGCTTTGCTAATTTTAACATTAGCTTTTTCAAGGTTTAGGTTTTTTACATTTGATTTTCTGCCCGTTGCAATTAATAGGTCAGAACCTTTGATGTTTTTAGTAATTCCCTCAAATTCAAATTCAAGATTTATTTGTTGTTTTTCACTTGAAATCTTTTTAATTTCAGCTTGTTGATAGATTTTCACGCCTTCTTTTTTTAGGGCATTTATAATGATGGAGCTTAATTCCTCGTCTTGGTTTTCAAGAACAGAAAACTTTTCAATAATACTCACTTTTGCCCCTAAGCGAGAATAGGCTTGCGCTAACTCAACACCAATTATGCCGCCACCAATAATGATTAAATGTTTGGGTAGTTTTGTAAGTTCAAAAATAGTTTCATTGGTAAAATAATTCACCCTATCAAGGCCATTAATTGGAGGTATGGCTGGGCTTGATCCTGTGGCTATAATGAAGCGGCGGGCGGTTATTTTTGTCTCATTAACTTCAAGAGTATTTTTATCAATAAAACGCCCTTCACCCTTAATGACCTTTACGCCTAAACCCTCAAATCGCTCAACGCTATCATGGGGGGCAATTTGTGCGATAATTTCACTAATATGTGCTTGTACTTTTGCATAATCTATTTTTGGCTTTTCAAAAAAAATCCCAAATTTTTCTGCATTCATTCCCTCATAGGCTTTTTTGCTAGCAGCAATTAGCGCTTTTGATGGAACGCAACCATAATTTAGGCAATCACCGCCCATTTTGCTCTTTTCAACCAATATTACGTCAGAACCAAAAGCCGCTGCGGCGGCTACAACGCTAAGCCCGCCTGAGCCAGCGCCAATTACGCATAAGTCTGTTTTTAAAGATTGTGTTTTCATTTTTCTATCTTATTTTTCTTGCTACTTTTCTTGCCATTTTTTAGGGCGAAAGGTTTTTAATAATATTGGAATGAGGGAAATTACGCCGAGCAAAGAAATAGCAATTATTATTTCTTTGGTTACTAAATCACTTGAGGCTAGGCTTTGTCCGCATGGTGGGATATTATTTAGACAGGCATTAGCACGTATAATTATGATTGAGCGTAAACCCTCTCCTGCATAAGTATAGGCAATGACACCCGGAATAATGCCAAGTGCGGTTGTCCAGACAAATGTAAAAAATTTAACTCCCAAAATTGCTGGCACTACATTTACTAAAGTGAATGGAAAAAGCGGCACAAGGCGCAAAAATAATAAATAGCTGGCGGCATCGTTCTGAAAATTTTTGGCTATTTTTTTTATGAGTTTTGAGCTTTTTGCCTTGAAAAAATCAGCAAAAGAATATTGCGCCAATAAAAACAAAATAGATGCACCAATCGTTGCGCCAATTAGCACTATTATAAAGGCAGTGACCCAGCCAAATATAAGTCCAATACTTACGCTAAGAAGCCATGCTAATGGAAATGAAAGAGCAGTTGCGCTAATATATATCATTATGGCAATTAGGGGTGCTAATAGCGGGTTTTGACTGACATAATTATCTATTTTTGCGTAATTTATTGCTAATTGGTCAAAGTTAAATGATTTATGCAAACCAGAGGCAAAGAATATTATAATTATCAGCAATAATATTATTGCTGGAGCTAAGCGCCAAATGAAGCTTTTTTGCTGTTTTGTCATGCGTTCTCTTAAGATTTTGAGTTGCTTTAATAATTAATTGTTTTGATATGATAACATATTTAGCGCTTAGGTCTTTAGGTATCACTGATTAGTGAAACAATGTGAAGACTGCCAATATCATGCCCAAAATCTATATATTACTCTTAAGAAGAGCTAGCTGATTTATCAGGTTCATCAGATTTAATTGAGGGGAGCAATTTTTCTTCTAATTGTTCTTTGGGTGAAGCTGTTGCACCCTTAAATTGCTTAGTACTTATTGCGCTTGGCGGTGTTTTCCACTCGAACACATCAAATTTGCCAGAAATTGGTGATATTGGCTCCCAAACGTCACTAATTATTCCATCGCCAATCCAAGCAAAATCTCTTGGTGCGTGAATGGCCTTTGCTAGCCAATTACGGGTTTTGCCTTCATCGGCATTTTGCCCTTCTTCAATTTGTGCCAAAGCTAAGCAAATATTTTGTGATGGGTTGGAAATAAAGGGCGCAAGGATATTTCGTGCCATACTCCATTCATAAGCATTAATTGCGCTATTAGCTAAAACTAGAGCGATTTGTGCATCATCGCTTTTTTCTCCAATTAGCTCTTTGGCACGTTTTAATTGGTCAATGGCTGAAGCGCCTGATTGTGCCCCAATATATAATTGCGCAATTTGGGGGTGCTTTGTGATGTTAAACAAACGACGCAAAAGAGAGGTGGCTTTTCTTATTTCATTACGATTTATATGAATTTGCGCTCCAATTAATGCTGCTGGAACAAAATCTGGTAAAAGCTTAAGTGCTAGTTTTACATTATTTAGTGCACTACTGGGATCAGAATTTTCTAATTCCTGTGCAATAGCTGTTCGTAATAAGGCTTGTTTACGGGTTTTTTCTTTACGCTGGTGAGCATTTTTTGGTGATGATTTAGTCACCACATCAAGTGCTTTTTGCCATTGCTGGGTTTTTGTCATTGCATCAAATAGTGCATTTTGTGCCCAAGCGGAACTTGGATCTAATTGATAGGCTTTACTTACAAAGGTAAGCGCCACATCTTCTCGCTTTTGTGCGTTGGCTTGTTCAAACAGACCATGAAGCGCTGCAAGGGAAGTATCAGGATTAGAAATTAATGCACGATAATTTTCACGGGCATTATTCATATCGCCTAATAATAAATCACAACGGGCTTCAAGTAATTTTGCACCAGAATTTTGTTGTAATTTTTCTTGCGCTTGCTTGGCTAATTTTCTTGCTTTTTCTCCATCACCCGCCAAAAGAGCAATATAGCCTTCGTTAAGCGCTTTTATTCCGCTATCTTTTTTCTTTTCCTTAGCGATTTTTGCTAAATGTTTTGGCGTTGAGATGATTTTTCTAAAAATTACAAATAGCAAAATAGAAATTATAATTATAGCAATTAATGCCAAAATTGTAGCGCCAATAGAGGGCTGCATTCTATATCCAGCAAAATCTATTGTTAAGTTCCCTTCAAGGCTAATTAGCCAAGCAGCCCCTAAGCTTATTGCTAAGGAAAGAACTATATAAGTTATTAATCGTATCACTATTATTTCCTTAGTTTTTCAATTCATTAATAAGGTTTTGCGCAAGAGCCATATTTGCGATGTCATTCTCGCTATTGCTAGCAATGAGGCGCAATTCTTGTGGTAACATATTAAAAAACCCATCGGCCTTTATAAAATCATTGTTATTTAGAGCTGCTTCAATATTGGCAATTATCGCCTCAATACTATCCCCTTCAGTTTCTCCTAGCGGCCTTATGGCTAAAAGCGAGAAAGTTTTTTGGGTTAGTTTTTGTGACCAAGTTGCATTTTCACCTATTGGTTTTGCGGCCAATAATTTTGGCACTAATTGGCTAAATTGTTTTATTATTTCATTTGGCGAGGTAAAACCAGTGCTGGCATTTTCTATAATGGGTTTTGGAATATTAATTTCAGGGAAGGCGATTTTAATTGCCGCTAATTCGCTTATAAAAGAGTTGCCAGAATTAATTGCCCCCTCAAAAGCAGTTGTTGATAGGGGCAATTGCTTTGGTGCAACAATAGGGCTTGATGAAGAGATAGTTGTCAGCTGTTGGGTTAAATCATCATTGGCTTGGCTAATTGTTGCTATCCTATCGTTAAGCTGTGAAATTTTTGAATTATAATTAGCGCTATTAGCTTTTAGGTTAGCTATTTCATCATTTAAGATATTAGATTGCTCTCTTAATAGGGTTATAGAGTTAACGATTGCGCTAGCATCGGCGCTATTTGCCCCTGCATCTATTGTAGCAATTTTATCGTTTAATAATGTTAGGCGCTTTTCTATTTGTGAAAGGTCAACTGGTTCAGGCAAATCATCTTTAGTTAGAGCTTGGCTTTTCAATGCTACTATTTGCTTTGTTAATTGCGCTAAATTCTCTTGAAATTCCTGATTGTCTTGTGCGCTTGATTTTTGCACTTTTTCTAAAACCTCTAAGCGAGAAATTATTGAATTAAGTGAATTGGCATTTTCACTAATTATCTGTTGTTGGTTTTTGGCTGTTTTTTCAAGCGCTACAATATCGGCTGGAGAATTAAGCAGGTTGGCAGGTGTTGATTGTTGTGGCCAAAACCCTAAAAAAGCTAACATAAATGCTGCGCTAAGCCCTAAAACAGCCCCACCAAACACTGCAATAAACGTGCTTGTGATAGTTTGTTTATTAAAAGCTGTGCCAAATTTGTTGTTTGCAGTTTGTCTTTCTTTATTCTTAGGCTGTTCTTTAGCTTTTGCAGGCTTGTTAGCTTCAAGGTCAATAACAGGTGGTTTTGCGGAACTAGGTTTTTGGCAGCCATTTTAAGCTCCTTTGCTTGCTTTTGTTAGACTTAATAGTTAGTTGATAATAGAGCAAGAGCCATTTTTTAGCGATCATATATTTGTTGCGCACTTAAATTAGAAATGATTGCAATATATCGACCTTTTATGTAGGGATTTTATAGGTTCAATGTTTAGATATTTTAATGAGTGAAAATATAAAAAAATTAATATTAGGCATTGAAACAAGTTGCGATGAAACGGCAGCTTCCATTGTTGCGCATTATGGCTTGGGCAGAGGAAAAATTCTATCTAATATTGTTCGCACACAACTTAAAGAACATGAGAATTTTGGTGGCGTTGTGCCAGAATTAGCCGCCCGATCGCATATTATACATCTAGAAAATATTGTACAAAAAGCGCTTGAAGAGGCAAATATTGAGCTTGATGAAATAGATGCGATTGCTGCAACTGCAGGGCCGGGTCTTATTGGTGGTGTTTTGGTGGGGCTAACATTTGCCAAAGGGCTAAGCGCTGCAACTAATAAGCCGCTTATTGCAGTAAATCATTTAGAGGCGCATGCGCTTAGTGCTCGTCTTAGCGATGAAGTTAGTTTTCCCTATCTTATGTTGCTAGTTTCTGGCGGTCATTCGCAATTTTTATTAGTCAATAATATTGGTGATTATCAGCTTTGGGGCACTACGATTGATGATGCTTTGGGTGAATGTTTTGATAAGGTAGCCAAAATGCTTTCGCTTGGAATGCCGGGGGGGCCAAAAGTTGAAGAGATGGCACTAAAGGGGGACAATAAACGCTTTAAGTTCCCTCGTCCATTATTACATGAAGAGCGGCTTGATTTTTCTTTTTCAGGATTAAAAACAGCGGTGCGCCTACAGGCTGAAAAAATTGCACCGCTTAATGAGCAAGATATTTGTGATATTTGCGCTTCATTTCAACAAGCAGTAATTGATATTATTTCAGCTAGGTCAAAAGACGCTATTATTAAGTTTAAGCAAGAATTTCCAAGCATAAAATGCCAACTTATTGTTGCTGGTGGAGTGGCGGCAAATAAAGGAATATCAAAAGCATTAAAAGAAGTTACTTTGCAACAAGATGCAATTTTAATAGTGCCACCGATTTCTCTTTGCACTGATAATGGTGCTATGGTGGCTTTTGCTGGGGCTGAGAGATTTGCGCTTGGCGCGAGTGACGGTTTAGATTTTATTGCCAAACCTAGATGGTCATTAGATAGCGAAGATATGAGGGTAAATCAAAATGAGCTTTGAAAATGTAGGCATTATTGGTGCTGGGGCGTGGGGCATTGCTTTGGCGCAAGCCAGCGCTAATGCTGGCAATAAGGTTAAGCTTTTTACTCAAGATGAAGCGCACGCTAAAGAAATTAATCAAACAAAACAAAACCTAAAATTTTTAGGTGAACAAAAGCTCTCAAATAATATTGAAGCGCATTTTGACAAAGGCCAACTTAGAAACAGCGATATTATTTTAATGGTTGTACCAGCGCAAGTAACTCGTATTGTGTTGCAAGAAATAGATGGTGTGCTATTGGCAAATAAGCCAATTATTCTTTGCGCTAAGGGATTGGAAGAAAATACCCTTATGCGCCAAAGTGAGATTTTAAGCTCCATTGTGCCAAGCGCTATCCCTTTAGTTCTTAGTGGCCCAAGTTTTGCTAAAGATGTGGCCTCTGGTTTGCCTACGGCGGTAACATTAGCTGGGTTAGAAAATAATAATGCACTAAACAATAAAATCGCCAGCACCCTTTCTAGTAAATATCTTCGGCTTTATAGCAATGATGATATTATTGGTATTGAATTGGCTGGAGCGCTAAAAAATGTTTATGCTCTGGCTTGTGGTGCTGTTGAGGGGGCAGGACTTGGACTGTCGGCTCGTGCGGCACTGATTGCTAGGGCGTACGCTGAAATGGTGCGACTTATTGTTAAAATGGGCGGCACTAAGCAAAGTATGGTTTCGCTTGCTGGCATTGGCGATCTTACTCTTAGTTGCACTTCTGAGCAATCTAGGAATTATTTATTTGGAAGATTATTAGGGCAAGGTAAAAGCCAACAGCAGATATTAGATGAGGGTGCAAAACTAGCTGAAGGGGTTATTAGTGCGCCCGTTGCGCTTGAATTAGCTAATAAATATCAAATAGATGCGCCGCTAATTTCGGCTACTAATATGATACTCAATAATAGCGCCAATATTGAGCAAATTGTTGAACAACTCATGTTGCGCCCATTAAAGAAAGAGGGATAATGCTATTTATTATTGAAACTAAAGACAAACTGGGGGCGCTAGACTTACGTCTTAAAACTCGTGATGAACATCTCAAATATCTTGATGCTTTAGGTGAAAAATTGGTTCTGGCAGGACCTTTTTTAGATGAAAATGAAAAACCATGTGGCTCTTTAATTGTTGTAAAGGTTGAAAATATTGAAGAGGCAAAAGAAATTGCTAAAAATGACCCTTATCAATTAGCTGGATTGTTTGAAAGTTCGAGCACTCGTGCTTGGCTTTGGGCAGTGAACAAGCCTGAAGGCCTATAATGGCTAAACCAAATGCTAGCTTATTGTCACCCTGAGCGTAGCCGACCCGCTGCGCCATAGCTTTAGCGCGGCGAGAGGGTCTAAGATGCTTCACTGCGTTCAGCATGACAGAGAATGTATTGTAATAACTAAGTTGATGACTGAATTATTGTCGATTGGAATAATTTCATAGATGTTTTCATTTAAGAAAAAGAAATTACGATTTCCTGCTTATTTGCCGCTCAATCTTGAGGGTGAAGAAGTTGCAGTGAAAATAAAAACACATGCTCGTTCAAAATCTTATCGCTTAACAATTTTAACAGGTGGCATTCCCTGCCTAACAATTCCCCCTTACGGTAAAATAGGGGAAGCGGAGGATTTTTTATTTCGTCATAAATCATGGCTAATTACTCGCTTAAAACATGCGCCAAAAAATATTGCGTTCATTGATGGAGCAATAATTCCTTTAAGAGGCATTGAACACAAAATAAAAATGGATAATCGCTTAAGAGGGCAGGTTGAATTAATTGCAAATGAAGATGAGTTGGTTTTACAAGTTCCCGGAGGCGAGCATCATATGGCTCGTCGGTTTGAGGATTGGCTAAAAAAGCAGACACGAATAGATATTGAAAAATCTGTTATTATTCATTGTCAAAATCTTGAAGTTAAAGCCAAATCTATTTCTATTCGCTCGCAATCTAGCCGTTGGGGATCTTGCTCTAGTTCCGCTCGCTTAAATTTTAATTGGCGGCTTATTTTAGCTCCGCCCTTTGTGTTAGATTATGTTGTTGCACACGAAGTTGCGCATTTAATTGAAATGAATCATTCGCCAGCTTTTTGGAAAAATGTTGAAAAAACATTGCCTGATATGGAGCTTGGTAAAAGCTGGTTGAAAAAAAATGGGCAAGAATTAATGGTCTATGGGGTAAAATAGGCTAAAACTGTGAAATATTTCAGGTTTTACCAGTTTGAAGCTTTCAAATATACTTCATTTATAGTATTTAGTATTTTCAATGCTAAATACTATCACCTCACGAAGCGATAGCGAGCGGGGTGCGCGGCGAAGCCAGCGTAATTCAATTAGCATAATTGAATTTAGAAAATACTATAGTTGACCCTAGTGCTTTGTACGTTTACCAAGAGAATAGTAAAGGGGTTATTATGACAATTAAGAAACGCAAAAATTCTTATGATTATGAAGAACTGTTGGCTAGTGGGCGGGGCGAACTTTTTGGTGAGGGCTTTGCAAAACTTCCAGCGCCACCAATGTTGATGTTTGATCGTATAACTCATATTGCTGGCGAGGGAGGTGAATTTGGTAGAGGACAAATAAAGGCTGAATTAGACCTTAATCCTGATCTATGGTTTTATAAATGTCATTTTATTGATGACCCAGTAATGCCCGGATGTTTAGGTCTTGATGCTATGTGGCAATTAGTTGGGTTTTTTCTTTGCTGGTCAGGCTCACCCGGTAAAGGGCGAGCATTGGGCGGTGAGATAAAATTTTTAGGTCAAGCAACAAATGACAAAAAATTGCTTGAATTTGAGGTTGATATAAGAAAACACATGCGTAAACCACTTCCCTTTGGCGTTGCTAATGCTATAATGAAGGCAGATGGTGAGATAATATATAGGGCAAAAAACCTTAAAGTTGGGCTATTGCCAATAGAGTAGAGCAGATTTTTTAAGTTGGAGATCAGAATGAGACGAGTAGTTATAACTGGAATGGGGATTGTTTCTTCAATCGGTAATAATATTGATGAAGTTCTTGTTAGCTTGAAAGAAGCCAAGTCTGGTATTTCTAAAGCCATTGATTATGAAAAATATGGTTTTCGTTCCCAAGTTCAGGGCGAGCCATCTTTAGACCCGTTTGAAGTGCTTGATCGTCGTACCACTCGCTTTATGGCAAAAGGCTCGGCGTGGAATTATATTGCAGTTTTAGAAGCTATAAAAATGTCAGGCCTAGAGGAAAAAGATTATCGTGGCAACCCTCGCACGGGAATAATTATGGGCTCGGGCGGCCCTTCAACAAAAGCAGTTGTTGAGGCGGCACAAATAACTATTGAAAAAGGGCCAAAACGCATTGGGCCGACCGTTGTGCCAAAAGCCATGAGTTCAACCGCTTCGGCAACTCTTGCAACTCCGCTTGGCATTCATGGGGTTAATTATTCCATTTCTTCTGCTTGTGCCACATCAAAACATTGCATTGGTAATGCTTATGAGCAAATTCAAATGGGCAAGCAAGATATAGTATTTGCTGGTGGGTCTGAAGATTTGCATTGGACAATGTCTAATATTTTTGATGCAATGGGAGCGATGAGTTCTAAATATAATGATACGCCAAAAATTGCTTCAAGAGCTTATGATAAAAACCGTGATGGGTTTGTTATTGCTGGTGGTGCTGGTGTTTTGGTGCTTGAAGAATATGAACATGCAAAAGCTCGTGGCGCAAAAATCTACGCTGAATTAATTGGATATGGTGCAACATCAGATGGTGCAGATATGGTTGCGCCATCGGGTGAGGGGGCGGTGCGTTGTATGAAATTGGCGCTACAAAACGTGAAAATGCCTATTGATTATATCAACCCACATGGAACTTCTACACCAGTTGGAGATGGTAAAGAAATTGAAGCAATTCGTGCAGTATTTGGTAATGAGGATAAATGTCCACCAATATCTGCAACCAAATCTCTTACGGGTCATTCGCTTGGTGCGACTGGGGTTTGGGAGAGTATTTTCTCAATTCTAATGATGAACCACAACTTCATGTGTAAAAGCGCTAATATTTTTGAACTTGATCCGGAATTTGCCGATATGCCGATTTTACGCAAAAGAGTGGATAATGCTTCGCTTGGGGCGGTTCTTTCCAATTCATTTGGGTTTGGCGGTACAAATGCTAGCTTGGTATTTAAGCATCCTGACGCTTAGAGAATGAATGAAAAGACTAAATATATTGCTCTTTTACGTGGTGTAAATGTTGGTGGCAAAAATAAATTGCTCATGAAAGAACTGGTTATTTTGCTTGAAGCTAATGGTTTTGAAAATGTCAAAACTTATATCCAATCTGGCAATGTTATCTTTGATAGCGAACAAACCGACCAGTTTGTTTTGAGCAGAAAAATTAGGCAACTCATTGTTAAACAATATAATTTTGCGCCAAATGTGCTTGTCTTATCGCTTGAGGAAATTGAGCAAGCTGTAAGAAATAATCCGTTTGAAAAAGCGCAAGAGCAGCCCCAATTGTTGCATTTGTTTTTTCTTGAGCAAGTTGCAACTAAGCCAGATATTAGTAAAATTGATGAGATTAAGCTCAATAGCGAAAACTATCTCTTAAAAGGTAGGATATTTTACCTTCATACACCAGAAGGTTTTGGGCGCTCAAAATTGGCAATTAGGGCAGAGAAATTATTGGGGGTACTTTGTACCGCTCGAAATTGGCGCTCAATGAATAGGATAATCGAGTTGGCAAAAGACAATTAAGATTTTTTTGCTTTATATGAAATTTCTGAGAATTTTGCTGAACGCCCATCATAAAGTAAAAGTCTGCCGATTAATGGCTCTCCGATTTTTGTGATGAGTTTTATAGTTTCCATTGCCATAAGCGTGCCGATAACTCCAGTTATTGCCCCAAGCATTCCTGTTTGCTCGCAAGTTGGTAAATTATCTTCATTGCTAATATTGGGATAAAGGTCATTAAAACTTGGGTTTGCTTGTCCCTGTTTATTTAAAAGAAAGGGTGCAAATACGCTTAGCTGCCCATCAAACATTGAAACTCCACCACCAACCAGTGGTTTTTTTGCTTTTTGCGCTTCATTTGCAACAATTTGGCGAGTTTGAAAATTATCGCACCCATCAACCACAATATCATAATTGGCAATTAATTCACGTGCATTATTTTTATCAACTCTAACTTGATGAAGCTCAATATTGATTTTATCATTTAGCTCTAGTGCAAAATTTTTGGCACTAGTAGTTTTTGCCATTTCAAGGTCTTTTGTTTTATGAATTATTTGACGTGAAAGGTTTGATAAAGAAATATCATCATCATCAATAATGCCAATAGTGCCAACGCCAGCCGCTGCTAAATATGCAATGATTGGTGAACCAAGACCGCCAGCCCCGATGATTAACACAGATGATTTTTTAAGCATTTGTTGGCCAGAGCCGCCAAGCCCCTTAAGAACTATATGGCGTGAGTAGCGCTCAATTTCATTTGCTGATAGTGCCATTTATTTTCCTATTGACACCGCAATAAAGCGTCTATCAGGACCTTCATAGCCAAGTGAATAGACAGATATTAGTGCAACTGCTCTAGAAATATCTCTGGCTTGAAATGGAGTGAAAACTCCGCTAATTTTATAGTCTAGTCCGCAACCTCTTGAACGTGGTAAGGTGGTCTTATCACGATAGATTTCCACTTCATTAAAACCAACGTCCTCAAGTTTTAACAAAAACCCTTTAATTACCTGATCACTCCAATCAGCACAAGAAAGCGCAGATTGGGTTTCAAATATTTCTAATTTTAGCCTATAATCCCCAATTATGCCCCTGCTATATCCGGGCACTCCAAAACGAAGCGTTAAGCCATCATTCTCTATTATACCATCGCCATTAATTGCATTAGCTATAGCAGGAGTGGTAATATTTAACCCTTCAAGGCGAAATTTTGCTTTTTCATGAGCAATAGCACGCACCGCTTGAATATTTTTACCATAATCAATAGGTTCAACTTCATAGGTTGCTTCATCATATTCTTCAACCACCCGAATTGGCGTGCCAACAACCCAACTATCATCATTTAGGTCAACAATAAAAATTGAAGAATAGGAAAAGCCAGAGCCGTCTTGCACTCCATATTCCTCAAATGCAAAAAAACGCCCATCATTTGAATAGCCAATTACATCAAGTATTGCATTGTCTCCCGCACGTGCTGGCAAAGAAGCCAATTGGCTTATTATTGCAATTAAAATAATAGATAAAACCCAATTAAAAAACCTAACAGCCATGTTCTTCACCTTTTCCCCGTAGAGCCAAACCCACCTTCACCACGAATAGTATCGTCTAATTGCCCCGTTAGTACAAACTCAACTTTACTTACAGGCGCAATTACCATTTGCGCAATTCTGTCACCACGCTTTATCAAAAAATCTTCTTCACCATGATTGATGAGAATTACCTTTATTTCTCCACGATAATCCGCATCAATCGTTCCGGGGGCATTTAGCACACTAACCCCAAACTTTGCTGCCAAGCCCGCGCGAGGGCGAATTTGCGCTTCATATCCTAATGGTAAAGCCAATGAAAATCCAGCTGGTATAATTACTCGCTTTTGTGGTTTGAGAGTGATGGTTTCATTAGGCAAAAGTGCGGCGTAAATATCTAAACCTGCTGCACCGGAACTTTGCTGGCGTGGTATTTCTAGCCCCTTGCCATGTTCTAGCCAGATGAAATTGATTTTAATCTGCATTGTTTTCTTTCTTTATTCTTGTCGCCGTTGGTCGCTTTGCTCCCGTCCCCGACACCCCCGCCATTAGCACTTCTTAGTTTGCAAAAGCGAACTTTAGAATTGCTTATGCCGCTCCGAAGCCTTGGCGTAGGGGGGCTCTACCAAGCTCATTCATTCTTGTCGCCGTTGGTCGCTACATTCTTTCTTGCGCTCGCGCCGCGCAGGCTGCCCGACCCCGACACCCCCGCCGTTTATTCTTTTCCCACTCCATAACCTTGCTAGGTAGCTTTTTTATTTCATTGGCAAGTTAGCTAAATAACTTATAAATAATTCCAAGCCCAATAAGAAACATCGTAATAATTGCTCCCTTTTTAATCCAGCTAGAGCCTTTATTTTGCTTTGCTAATAATTTCTCATGCTCATTAAGAACATTATTGGCTCGCTCCACAAGCTCAGGAATTTGCTTTGCGGTTTTTAGCAATATTTCAAAACCCTCTTTAGTTTCCTCAATTTTGCCCTTTGGCCCTGCTTGCTCTTTAATCCATTTTTCAACTACGGGTTTTGAAACCTCCCAAAAATTAAGTTTCGGATCAAGCGAAAGCGCTACCCCTTCAACTAGTACCATGGTTTTTTGCAATAGGACTAATTCTGGACGGGTTTGCATGTCAAAAATTTCGGTTATTGCTAATAATTGCCCTAGCAATTTCCCCATAGAAATTTCACTTGATAATTGCCCTTGAATTGGCTCGCCAATGGAGCGTAACGCTAGTGCGAAATCATCAACCGACTGGCTCTTTGGAACATAACCAATATCAATATGCATTTGTGCAATTCTGTGATAATCTCTAGTGATAAATCCATAAATAATATTGGCTAAAAACTTGCGCTCTTGTTTTTTGATGCGCCCCATAATACCAAAATCTACCGCAATTATGCCATGCGTTTTAGCGTCTGCAAAAAGATTTCCGGGGTGCATATCGGCATGGAAAAAACCATCACGTATGGCATGGCGCAAAAAACTTTGCATTAAATGAGTGCCTAGTTTTTTGCGATCAATCCCTGCCTTATCAATCGCTTTACTATCTCTAATTGGAATTGCGTCAATGAAGGACGTTACTAACACATCTTGCGCAATATAATCCCACTTAACTTTAGGCAGAGCAAAACCTTCATCATCTTTTATATTTTCTTCAAATTCGGACATACTAGCTGCTTCAAAGCGTAAATCAAGCTCTAGGGTTGCCGAATGGTCAAGAATTTTAATCACGCTAACAGGGTTAAGCCGTTTCATAATTGGCACTATTCTTTCAAGTAATTTTGCACCAGCATAATAGCTTTTAATATCTTTTTTGAATTGCTCACGAATATTTGGGCGCAAGATTTTAACGGCAATTATTTCTTCGTTTCCATTTTTATCTATGAGCTTTGCTTTATGCACCTGCGCAATGGAAGCAGCAG
>JAJRPR010000214.1 GCA_024280655.1 Alphaproteobacteria bacterium
AATACCTTTGCCCGAAATTCTTAAAAAGAACATTTAACCAATAAGGCTAAATGAGTGGAAACTTTGTCAAATTTAAGAAGTATGAAATAAGAACCAAATATTTAATTCAAATATCACGCTTCATTGTTGTTATGCTCTGTTATTAGTTAATTTTTTGAAGGACATAATCATAATTTCATTATATTCATGGTTTTTTCAAGATGTAATCTAATTTTTATACGCTCAAACTACTTGCATTTTTCATCCACTCAATTTATCTTAAATTTATCTCGCTGGGGTGTCATATTATTTGACTGAGAATTACCCATTGAACCTGAACCAGATTATGCTGGCGGAGGAAGTTCGAGTTAGTAGTGCTTTTTGCACTGCCTATTTAGCTTTTTCTTGCGGCCTTAAAAGGAAGTAAGATGTTTTCAAAATATTTTTTATCATTATTATTCGCTCTATTGCTTTTTGTGCCTTTTGGTGTTTTGGCACAAGAAAAGCCAATTCTCAATATTTATACTTATGATAGTTTTGCCGCTGATTGGGGTCCGGGGCCAAAACTTAAAGAAAAGTTTGAGCAAAATTGTAATTGTACGATAAATTTAATTGCTGCAAGTAATTCTATTAGTTCTTTAAGAAAAATTCAACTAGAGGGTAAGCAAACAAAGGCAGATATTTTGCTTGGTATTGATACCTCCATTGCAGCACAGGCATTAGAAACTGGATTATTTATAAAACATGAAATTGATGTAAGCGATATAAATATTCCAAATGCTTGGAGTTCGGATTATTTTGTGCCGTTTGATTATGGCTATTTTGCTTTTGTCTATAATAAAGAAAAGCTCAAAAATCCGCCAACTTCTTTTGATGATTTAATTGAGCAAGATATAAAAATCATTGTGCAAGATCCTCGCTCTTCAACTCCTGGTCTTGGTTTGGTTTTATGGATTAAATCAATTTATAAAGAGCAAGCAAAGAACATATGGTCTGAACTTAAGCCAAAAATTGTTACTATGACAAAGGGCTGGTCTGAGAGTTATAATCTGTTTTTGAAGGGGGAGGCTGACATGGTGCTTTCTTATACAACTTCGCCAGCTTATCATAAAATTGTGGAGAACGATAATCGCTTTGAATTTGCGCAATTTGAAGAGGGGCATTATTTACAAATTGAAGTTGGGGCTATTGTTAAATCTTCAAAAAATCAAGCGCTGGCAAAACAATTTCTTAGTTGGTTGATATCAAAAGAAGCGCAAGAGATTATTCCAACAACAAATTGGATGTATCCAGTTGCCAATATAGAATTGCCTGAAGGGGTTATGGAGCAAGCAAAGCCTAAAGCGGCGCTTTTAATTGATGAGGTAATAGTGTTTGAAAATTCAGAAGCTTGGATTTTGGAAATGTTAGATGCTTTTAACTAATAAGAGAAAAATTCTTGCAAATAGCAAAAGAAAGATCTTTGGTATTATTATTGCGCTAAGTATTGGCGCAATGATAATTGCTCTGTTTTTGGCAATTCTTAATGTTGCAAATATTATCCCACTAAGCGCTAAATCAACACATCCTGATATTATTCATTTGGTTAGAATGGGTACTATTCAAGCGCTGCTTTCAACGGGATTATCTTTGATGGTTGGTATTATGCTTGCTTGGGCATTAAATCGCTTAGAGTTTTTTGGACGCAAAATTATTATAGCTCTATTCGCCAGCGCCATTGTTACACCTGGTATTGTTATTGCGCTTGGCCTGATTGATGTTTGGGGGCGGGAGGGCATTATTAGTGATTTTTTGCAAATATTTGGCATTGATTGGGATTTTTCGATTTTTGGACTTTTTGGGATATTATTTGCCCATACAATATTAAATGGGGCATTTGCTGCAACGATTCTCTTAGCTAGGCTTGATGCGATAGCTGCACAAAAATTAAAAATAGCGCAAAGCCTTGCACTTTCTCCATTAAGGCGTTTTTTATTGTTAGATTTACCAGCAATAAAAAACACTATCCCAGCGCTTGGGGCCATAATATTTTTACTCGCCTTCACCTCATTTCCTATTGTTTTAATGCTGGGAGGAGGGCCTAGTAATCAAACTTTAGAGGTTGCAATTTACTCGGCGGTAAGGCTTTCATTTGACCTAAAATTGGCGGTGCAATTATCAGTAGTTCAGCTTATCTTATGTCTTCTGATAATTATGCCTGCGATAATTTTTAATCAAGATCATATTAGAGCGGGCATTAGCTCAAACCATAAGTGGCAAGAAAATGGTTTTAGTAAATTCATGCAAATTACTATTCTAGTTGTTGGTATTTTTGTCTTTATGTTGCCGATAATATCTATTTTGTTAAATTTATTTTCTATGGAATTTTTTACACTTGTTTTGCGCCCTAGTTTTTGGCGAGCAACAATTACTAGTTTAACACTTGGTGCGAGTAGCGCGATTTTAACTTTATTTATTGCAATTATTATAAGCCAAGCAAAAATTGCACTGCATGGGAAAATTAGCAAAGCACTTATTGCTCTGCCATTATATGTCTATTTAATAATTCCAGCGCTTGTTCTTTCGCTAGGGTTTTATATTTTGGCGAGGCAATTACAAATATCCAATTCTATAATTGCGCCATTTGTTTTAATATTGGGTAATGCTCTTTTAGCTTTACCTTTTGCTGTTGCGATTTTAGCGCCATCGCTTGAGGCAATAAATAAGCGATATAATAAGCTTTTTGGCTCATTAAATCTGAGTAGCCTTTCACGGTGGCGCTTTGTTGAATGGCCATTATTGGGTCGTGAAATTGGCATAGTTTTAGCGCTTGCTTTTAGTTTTTCATTGGGCGATTTGGGGATAATATCACTTTTTGGCACTAATGAATTCACTACGCTTCCTTGGGCAATGTTTCAGGCAAGTGGGGCTTATAGAAATAATGATGCTGGGATAATTGGCGCGATTTTATTATTAATAATTTTTGCGGTGTTTCTAGTTTTACCAGTAATTTTTAGGAAATTCTCAAATGTTAGAAGTTAAAAATATTTACTTTCACTATGAAAAACAAAAACAAGATTATTGCTATGACTTTAGCTTAGGGGAGGGCGAAATCATTGCTATTTCTGGTGTTTCTGGTGCAGGTAAATCAACATTGCTTGATTTAATCGCTGGATTTTTAATGCCCAACAAGGGGGAGATAAATCTTAATGGCCAAGATATTCTTTCGCTTCCTCCAGAGAAACGCCCTGTTTCGATATTATTTCAAAGTGATAATCTGTTTGAACATTTAAGCATGAATAAAAATATTGCATTAGCTAGCTTAGGCAATGAAAATTCAAATGAAAATCAAACAGCAATTAGCAATGCTCTAAAGGATGTGGGGTTAGAGAATTTTGGCAATCAGCTTGCTAGCAATCTTTCTGGGGGGCAAAAACAACGTGTTGCATTGGCTCGTACATTATTACGAAATAAGCCAATATTATTATTAGATGAGCCATTTACTGGTCTTGATGAAGAAAATGCAAAAGATATGCAGGCTTTATTAAGAAAATTAGTAAAGCAACATAAATGGCATACTATTATTGTCACTCACAATAAGCATGATGCAAATGCAATGGGTGCAAAAAATTATGTGATGAAAGACGCTGTTTTACAGAGTTAATAATCCACCTAATAATTACTGATTTGATACGCTATCATTTTGCCATGCTTTAATAACTTCACTAAACATTTTTTGCGCCGCTTCATCTTTTTCTAAAGTGATGATTGCTCGCCTGCCATTTGAATAAACTAGGGCTAAATCCATCCACTTGCGATTTTCTAGCAAGTTAATATTGGTCGCAATATCTTGTCCAGATGCGCTTAGAGCAAATAGAAATGAGTTTGAAACTATTCGAGCGGAAGCGCCAATTAACGGAGTGCCTTGTACCAGTTCTTCGTTCTTTAATAATATACCCGGAAGCCCTTCAACTGAGCCGCCTGCAAATGTCTCGCTAGCAATAAAGTTTACCTCCATTAAATGAGAAGCGGGAAGGCTAGCATCAGAATTGCGTCTGATAAGTAGTTCAACTCCAAGATTTCTAGCTGGGATATTTGCTTTTGCAATGAGGGTTGGTGATCCTAATTCATCAACTGATCGGGACCAGCTAACAGAACCACTAAAGGGTATTGCTCCTGTTGTTCCGCTTGGTGATGCTTCAAGTAATAATGATTGAGCGCCGTTTTCTATGGGTGTTGGTGCAGTTTCATTACCTGTTGCATTGTTGGCATTATCATTAGTATCTGCTTCTTGCGGCGTGGCTTGCTCTTCGCTTACCAATCGCTCTTGTGTTTTTTCTACTTGCGTATCAGCTGCGGCAACATTTGTTGTATCTGTATCTAGTGTATCATTAGCAGTATTAACTGGTTCAGTTTCAGTACTGTCTAACTGTTCTGTAGCTGGGATAAGTGTGTTTTGTGTTGCAGTAGTATTTTGAGGGGTTGTTGTGTTTTCTTCATTATTATTGGAAGTAACATCACGAATTGGTTGAGTTTGGTTGTTTGTTTCAGTTGTATCGTTCTGTGCCTGTTCCTCTATTTTTGCTTGCTGCCCAAATAAAGCATCAACATCAACATATCCTGCTCGCCAAGCCCAATATCCAACCCCGCTAGCAATTATTAATAATAACAAGAACAGAACTAAGAAAATGGTTAGACCGCCACCGCGACCTGATTTCACTTCTGATATAATTTTTTCACTATTCTTTGCAGTAGCCTTAGAGCTTAAACTATCATCTAAATCTGTATCATCAATATCTTCGCCACGTGCTGCTTTATCAAGCTTTTCAATGGCGCTATCAATAGTTTCTTGTGGGTTTGGCGCTTCTTCGTCAATAGTAGGTGCTTTTATGTCATCAAGAACACCAGTTTTTAGAGTATTTTGAGGTTCGAGTTCAACTTCATATTCATTAGACATTGCTGGAGGCATTGCAGATTGAGCAAC